>CAYWAB010000001.1:0-90364 GCA_964456105.1 uncultured Christiangramia sp.
TCACTTATTTTGATACCGAAAAGTTCAAGACTAAATTCGCTTGTGAACTCAAAAATTTTGATCCATTAGATCATTTCGATCGCAAGGAGGCCAGGAAACTTGATAGGTTTGCACAATACGCAATGGTAGCTGCAGATGAAGCTATCGAGGATTCGGGAATCGACCTTGACACTATAGACAAATTTCGTGTAGGCGTGATTTGGGGTGCCGGGATTGGCGGTTTGGAAACCTTCCAGAACGAAGTGATCAACTTTGCTGAAGGAGATGGTTCTCCAAGATTCAATCCATTCTTTATACCCAAAATGATTGCAGATATTGCTCCTGGTAATATCTCTATTAAACATGGGTTTATGGGAGCAAACTACACTACCGTATCTGCTTGTGCATCTTCTGCAAATGCGATGATCGATGCGCTTAACAATATACGTTTAGGATATAGTGATGTGATTGTGTCCGGAGGATCTGAAGCTGCCGTTACTCAGGCAGGAATGGGTGGCTTTAATGCAATGCATGCCCTTTCCACGAGAAATGAAAGTCCTGAGACCGCTTCCAGACCTTTCGATGCAACAAGAGATGGATTTGTTTTAGGTGAAGGCGGAGGTGCGCTAATTCTTGAAGAATATGAGCATGCCAAAGCAAGAGGTGCGAAAATCTATGCAGAAGTATTGGGTGGTGGTCTATCATCTGATGCATATCACATGACCGCTCCGCATCCGGAAGGGGATGGGGTCGTTGCTGTGATGAAGAATTGCCTAAGGAATGCAGGTTTGAGGCCAGAAGATGTTGATGCCATTAATACGCATGGAACTTCTACTCCTTTAGGGGATGTGGCTGAATTAAAAGCTATTAAGAAAGTATTTGGTGATCATGCCAAGAACATCAATATCAATTCAACCAAATCTATGACCGGTCACTTGTTAGGAGCTGCCGGTGCAATAGAGGCTATTGCTGCAATTCTCTCTATGAAACATGGATTGGTTCCTCCTACCATTAACCATCAAAATTTCGATGAAAATATAGATCCTGAGTTAAATCTTACCCTTAACAAAGCTCAAAAACGAGATGTTAATGTGGTAATGAGCAATACCTTTGGATTTGGAGGTCACAACGCCTGTGTGTTATTTAAGAAATTAGACGAATAATCTAATGAGTGTTATTCGTAACATACTAAATTCCCGCTCTTCCAAGGGCGGGAATTTTTTTGCTATACTCACAAAAATCCTGGGTTTTAAACCAAAAAATCTAACCCATTATAAAAAAGCATTTACTCACAGGTCTTTGAACAGAAAAGATGCTGAGGGAAATGCGATTAATTTCGAAAGACTGGAGTTTTTAGGGGATGCCATGCTGAGCGCTGTAGTCGCTTCTCACCTTTTCAAAGCAGTCCCTGGCGGTAATGAAGGTTACCTAACCAAAATGCGCTCCAAAGTAGTTAGCCGTAAACATTTGAACGAACTAGGGAAGGATCTTAACCTTATCGCTCACGTAGAAACCAATATACCAAAAGATCAGTTTGGAGTTAATATTCACGGAAATCTTTTCGAAGCCTTAATAGGTGCCATTTATCTGGACAGAGGATATAAATACTGCAAAAAGTTCATTTATGAAAGGGTAATAGATCCATATGTTGACATTGAGCAGCTTGAAGGAAAAGTGATAAGCTACAAAAGCCTTTTAATAGAATGGTGCCAGAAAGAAAAAAAGGAATTCGATTATGAGGTTTATGAAGATACCGGTAACGATGAACTCAAACACTTCGCGGTAAAACTAAGGATTAATGATAGGGTAATAGCTAAAGCGAGAGCGACGTCCAAGAAAAAGGCTGAAGAAAAAGCCTCAAAAAGAGCCTACTACGCTCTTCAAAATAGGATTGAATAATTATTACGAATTTGACTTAAACTAAAACGTTTTCGTAATTAATTATTAATTTTCGGGGCCTATAATCTTCAATTTATCAATGAAATAGTATCTTTATCATTAAAGTTAATATTTATGCAATCGCATAAACTGCTGCTGGATGTTGAAGATGAGCATTTTTATCTGATCGCTATTTATTCGTCTTTAGAAGCTTATAAGTTAGCGTATTCGATAAATAAATATCTTAAGGTAAAACTTGAAAGGGAGCGCCTTGATATTGATTTTAACCACTCCGAATATCAGGCGCAGTATGCTCTGTTTTCGCATAAGGACCCAAAAAACTATTTTAACCTGCACCTTGTAGCCAATAAGTTCAAGGGGGAACCTAAAAGAATTTTAAGTTCCGGGTCTTTGTTTGAGGAAGAAGAATTATCTCCTCAGGAGGTGTATCTCGTTCCGGAATACAACAAGGTGGATTATTTTTTAAAATTCAGTGAGGAATTATCCGAAAAGGAATTTTCCAGAATGCTAACAAAAATAGGTCAGATCCCACAAATTCAGGCAGCGCACAGAGTAAATATTAATGAATTGAAATCCAAACAAAATCTAATTTTCGAATAAATGCCTACCAGAAAGAAAACCAAAATAGTCGCTACGCTGGGCCCTGCAACCAGTAATAAAGAAGTTTTAAGAAGAATGCTACAGGAAGGTGTTAATGTTTTCCGAATTAATTTTTCCCATGCGAATTACGATGACGTCGAGGAACGTATTAAGATGATCAGGGAACTAAATCAAGAAAATGGTTTCAATGCTGCTATATTAGCCGACCTACAGGGCCCTAAGCTTAGAGTGGGAACGATGAAGGAGGAAGTAGTAGTAAACGAGGGAGATGAAATAGTCTTTGCAACAGGCAAGGAATTCAAGGGAACTGCCGAAAGGGTTTATATGAATTATGATTCTTTTCCGCAGGATGTGAAAGCTGGGGAGAGGATCCTGCTGGACGATGGTAAACTTATTTTTGAGGTAGTACATACCAATAAGAAAGATGAAGTAAAGACCAAAGTAATTCAGGGAGGTCCATTAAAATCCAAGAAAGGCGTAAACCTTCCGAATACGAATATTTCTTTACCCGCACTAACGGAAAAGGATGTTAAAGATGCCATTTTTGCTTGTAAAATGGATGTGGACTGGATGGCCTTATCTTTTGTTAGACACGCAGATGACCTTATTGAACTGCAGAAATTAATAAAAGAAAACAGCGAATATAAAATCCCAATAGTCGCAAAAATAGAGAAGCCGGAAGGTGTTGCAAATATTGATAAGATAGTCGCCTATTGCGACGGATTAATGGTTGCTCGTGGAGACCTGGGGGTGGAAATTCCTGCTCAGGAGGTACCGTTAATTCAGAAGAAATTGGTTTTAACTGCTAAAAAGGCAAGAATACCGGTCATCATCGCAACCCAGATGATGGAAACCATGATCACAAGTCTTACTCCAACCAGGGCCGAGGTTAATGATGTGGCGAACTCTGTTATGGATGGTGCAGATGCGGTGATGCTAAGTGGAGAGACCTCTGTAGGCCAGTATCCCGTCCAGGTGATCCAGAAGATGTCGCAGATTTTGGAGAGTGTGGAGAATTCGCCGCTTATTAAAGTACCACATGAACCACCTCATGTAAGGACTAAGAGATATATTACGAAAGCTGTATGCTATCATGCTGCTCATATGGCCAATGAAATTAAGGCCAAAGCGATTTGTACCTTGACCAATAGCGGATATACTGCTTTCCAGATCTCCGCTTGGAGACCAGAAGCACATATTTTAGTTTTCACCTCCAACAGGCGAATCTTGAACCAGTTGAGTTTACTCTGGGGGGTTAAAGCCTTCTACTATGATAAGTTTGTGAGTACCGATGAGACAATCGAGGATATTAGTACCATGGCAAAAGAATTTAAGTTCGTAGAAACTGGGGATTTTACAATCAATTTAGCAGCGATGCCTATCACGGCTAAGGGGATGGTGAATACTTTACGAGTTTCAGAAATAGAATAGAATAATTCAAAACACTATAAAAGGGAACTCTATAGTTCCCTTTTTTTATTGCTAAAATTTAAACTTAAGTTGTACAAATATCTCTTTTCCTTCATCTTCGGAATCCTCTTTTTCAGTGTTAAGGTTGGAAAGAGAGATACCCAGGAGCCTGACTGAATTTTTCATTTTTTCCTGGTATAACAATTCTTTTGCGATTTCCAGGATAAGATCCTTATCGGAAATATAATAGCCAATGGTCTTGCTTCTTGTTTGCAGGCTAAAATCACTATATTTTATTTTCAGGGTAACAGTTTTACCTGCAATCTTACTTTTGGTAAGTCTTCTTTCAATTTCCTCTGCAATATTCTTTAACCTCTCTAGCATGAATATTTCTGAAGAGATATTTTCGTTGAAGGTTCTTTCAGCGCCAAGTGATTTCCTGGTTCGATGAGGTTTTACTTCACTAAGATGAATCCCTCTAACTACATTGTAAAAATGGATTCCACTTTTACCGAATTGTTCAGTCAGGAATTCTTCTGATTTTTCTTTCAGGTCCTTACCGCTAAAAATCCCAAGCCGATACATCTTTTCTGCCGTAACTTTTCCAACGCCATAAAATTTTCTGATATCCAAGTCTTCCAGGAACTGTAAAACTTCTTCGGGGGCTACAGTTTTCTGCCCATTAGGTTTATTAATGTCACTTGCGACTTTGGCTATAAATTTATTTATAGAGATGCCCGCAGATGCATTAAGACCTGTTTTATCCTTGATTTTTTGCCGGATTTCTTTAGCGATAAGAGTCGCACTTGGATTTCCCTTCTTATTTTCGGTTACGTCCAGGTAAGCCTCATCCAGAGAAAGTGGTTCTACCAGATCGGTATATTCAAAAAATATCTCTCTTATTTTACCCGAGATCTCCTTGTACCTTTCAAATCTTGGCTTTACAAAAATAAGATGCGGACAATTCCTTTTTGCAATCACGCTGCTCATAGCACTTCTTACACCGTACTTTCTCGCTTCGTAACTGGCGGCACTCACCACACCTCTGTTTGAGCTTCCTCCAACTGCCACAGCTTTTCCACGGAGATCAGGATCGTCCAACTGCTCTACCGATGCATAAAATGCATCCATATCTATGTGGATAATCTTTCTCTGTGTTTGCACTTTTCAAAGTTAAGATTAAATGGTTTTTTACCGATTGCATTCTTAAAATTGTTAATTTAAAGGATTAGAAATAATGAAGATGAAAGAATCCAAAACAGCAATAATTCTCGGGGCTACCGGCTTAACCGGGGGAATATTACTGGAAAAACTTAAAAAAGATGAAAGGTATCGGAAGATAAAAGTATTTACTCGGAGTCATCTTTCAAAAAAACATGAAAAAGTAGAGGAATTTTTGATCGACTTGTTCGAACTGGAAAAATTCGAAAATCTGTTCACCGGGGATGAGGTCTTTTGTTGTATTGGAACTACAAAAAGTAAAACTCCTGATAAAGGAACCTACCGAAAGATCGATTTCGGTATTCCTGCTACCGCTGCCCGGTTATCCCGAAAAAACGGGATTAGAACATTCGTCGTTATGTCTTCGCTGGGGGCCGATGAAAAGAGTAGTATCTTTTATAATAAGATCAAGGGAGAAATGGAGGGAGCTGTATTAGATAGGAAAATAGAGAGAACCTATATTTTACAGCCATCTATCATTGGAGGAGAAAGGGAAGAAAGCAGGCCATTTGAAGCCATCAGCAAGAAATTTATGAGCATGATAGATGATCTCCTTATAGGAAAACTTAAAAAATATCGAGTTATCGATCCTGATACTATTGCTGAGGCGATGATTTATGTCGCCAATAACGATTATTTTCAATCCAGAATAGAATCTGACGAGATCAAAAGAATTGTAAACAATAAATAATGAAGGAAATTGAGAGGAAGTTCCTTGTGGATTCTAAAGAATTCATCAAGGATGCTACCGAAAAAAAATATTTTGTGCAGGCCTACCTGAATACAGATCCGGAAAGGACCATTAGAATACGTATAGCCGATAATGACGCATTCATGACCATAAAAGGAAAGTCCAGTGCAGATGGTTTGACACGTTTCGAATGGGAAAAGCAGATATATAAAGAGGAGGCTAAAGAACTTTTAAAAATCTGTGAAGCGGGAACGATCGAAAAACACAGATACCTTGTACCGGAAGGGAAACATACTTACGAAGTGGATGAATTCCTTGGAGATAATCAGGGCCTGATACTTGCAGAGATAGAATTAGAGAAAGAAGATGAGTCTTTCTATAAACCAGACTGGCTGGGGCAGGAGGTAACAGGAAATCTGGATTATTATAATTCTAATCTGATCAAAAAACCATATAAAACCTGGTAGAGATGAAAAGGATATTAATTTTAATTGGCATACTTAGCATGATCTCCTGTAGAGATACTAAAGAACAGGTCGACGAAAAGACAGTTTTAATTGAGGGAAATAGCGATTCCTTACCAATTTCAGATATAAAAAAGAGAGCTGAAGAATTAAAAGATGCAGGCTATCAAACTTTTACGTATGAGGAGGGAGATACTACTTATTTGATGCAACAATATTATCTGGTACTTCTAAAAAGTGGACCTCAAAGAAGCCAGGATTCTACCGAAGCGGCCGAACTCCAGAAAAAACATTTACAACACCTGGGCCGGCTCTATAAAGAAGGTTACACTAGTCTTACAGGACCCATGGGAGATGATGGGGAAATTCGAGGTATCATAGTTTTTAATACTCCTACACAAAAAGAGGCAGACAGTCTCGCTAAACTTGATCCAATGGTCAAAGCCGGGAGACTTATTGTAGAAACTCATCCGTGGTGGGTTGCTAAAGGGGGTAAACTGAAATAATTATGAGTAATCCGCATCAATTGCCCAAATTGAAATATTCGGGCAACGAAAAAAAGAAATTAAGCCTTCATCTAATTTTCCAGATAATGGGAAAGATTAGAATGGGATTAACACCGAGAAAAAATCACTGGTGGTACATTACTCTTTATGTCACTGAGAAAGGTTTTTCAACCGGTCCTGTGCCTCTGGAAAATGGTTTTGAATCCTTTTCCCTAAGCCTCGATGTATTACATAACCGTATCGAGATCTTAAAAAGCAATGGTGATCTGCGATTGTTGGAATTAAGGAACGGACTTACGATTGCTGATTCCTATAAACAATTGATTAGGCAGCTTGAGGATATTGGAATAAAATCTAAGCACATTCCAAAACCTTTTGACCTAAATATTACTAAAGAGTTTTCTGAAATTGAAACGATTCATCATTACGATCCTGCCTATGTGATGAATTTCTGGAAGGTATTTCTTTGGGTAGATTCAGTTTTTAAAGAGTTCAGTGGAAGATTTTACGGAAAGACCTGTCCGGTACATTTATACTGGCATTCCATGGATCTCGCGGTAACCAGGTTTTCAGGAAAAGAAGCTCCTGCGATGCCTCCGGAAGCAAGGTTATCAGATAAGGACGCCTACAGCCATGAATGTATAAGTTTTGGATTCTGGGCTGGAGATGAGAATATTCCTGAACCTGCTTTTTATTCTTATACGTATCCCGCTCCGGACAATCTTGAAAAGGAAACTTTAAAACCAAAGGAAGCAGAATGGGTTATTAATAACGGTAGCCCAATGGCTTTATTTAAGTTATCAGATCTTTTAGACAAAGATAATCCAAAAGCCGAATTGCTGAATTTTATGGAATCCAGTTATCGGGCAGGTGCTAAACTAGCAGGTTGGGATATTGAAAAGTTGACGGTTCCTTCACTGACTAAACTCTAATTAGCAGCGAGTATTCTTTGTTTGATATCTTCTTTTGACAGGACCCCGGATTGTCTCCAAAGTTGCTGGCCATCCTTGAAAAGGATCATTGTAGGAACTCCTCGAACCTGATATTTTCCTGCCAGTTCCTGATTCTTATCCACGTCTATCTTTACGATCTTCACCTGTTCTCCTAGATCTTCCTTCACTTCTTTAAGAATAGGTGCCAAGGCTTTACAAGGGCCACACCAGTCAGCATGAAAATCAATAAGTACAGGTGTATTCCCTTTGATTATGTCATTGAAACTGCTTTTCATGATTACTTTTTATATAAAAATACGAATTAGAAAAGCTTTAATTTATAGCAGAAAGTTAAAAAGTACCAACCAAACCTACTCTTCCCAGGCCTAATTGAAACTTCCAGCTTATTCCCTTGTCAACTTCAGGGCCGTAATCCCGTTCGTTGGTAAGATAATTATCGATAGTGTCCACCACAACTACAGAAAGAGCCATACTCAGGGCTACATCTGTAAGCCAGTGGGCACCTTCCCAAAGTCGGCTGGCAGGAGCAATAAGTCCGGCTCCTATAATCCCGGCTTTAACCAAAGGATTTTTAAATTGTTTTGATAAAGCGTAAGCAGTAGTAAAAGAAAGTATGGTGTGACCAGAAGGAAAAGAATGGTAATTTCCTTCTTTACTAAAAGGATCAAAATCGTTCTTCCCAGTACCTACTTTTGGCCTTGCTCTTCCAATGGCGGTCTTGGTTATGGATTGTATTATCCCGGCTGCGGTAGCCGCCGAAATCATTAGAACACCTGTTTTACGTACTTTTTCATTTTTTGTAAAGACACCAAATAGGTAAACCGCCCCGTTTATCGCATAATTGTTTTGTGGACTTCCATAATACCATCCAAAATCATGAATAATGGAAGGAACATCATCTTCCTGACTCCTGAACCACTCATTGGCCTCTTCATCAAAAATATATAATGCTGCAGTTCCGGCTACAATTGCCCCCGCAGTAATAAAATCGTCTTTCTGCCATCTCAAGGGTTGGGTGTAGGTTTTTGCCACTCCGCCCAAAGCACTTAATCCGTCATATTTTAAAAGCTCCCAGGTGGTAGGAAGACTATCCTTCGATTTAGATTCCTGTCCTAGACTAGTAAGGGAGCAGCTTAAAAGGGTTGCTATGATTAAAAAAGTATTTTTTATATGCATAAAAGTTTTTCAATTTTTTATTGCCAACCGCCCCCTAGTGCCCGATAAAGATCCACGACAGATTTTAACTGGTTGAATTTGGCATTGGCGAGGTCTAACCTTGAATTCAGTGCATTCTCCCTTGAATTGAGAACTTCGAGATAATTAGCAAGGCCGTTGTTTAAAAGCTCTTCTGAATATTCTGTTGCCAGGTCATAGGCTTCAAACTCTTTTTGTTTTATTTCAATTTTTTTTGAAGCTGCATTGTAGGCGTAAATGGCGTCTGAAACCTCTTTTGATGCCGTAATGATTGTATTCCTAAATCTTAGTCTTGCTTGTTCCTGCTGCGACTTTGATACTTCATATTCTGTTCTAATTCTCCTGCCGTTTAAGATCGGTTGTGCAAGTCCCCCAATTATCGTTGCAAATAATGAATTTGCATCAAACAAATCTGAAGCATCAAGGGACTGCAGACCTCCTGTAGCACTTATGGTTAGAGAAGGATAGAAATTGCTTCTGGCAACATTGGTCAGCTCGAAAGCATTAACAAGACTGTATTCCGCTGCAATTACATCAGGCCTGTTTCTCAACAGCTGTGCCGGGACACCAGTAGAAAGCTCGGTGGTAATATTTTGTTCCTCCAATTTAGTTCTCCTTATATTCATAGGTGCTTCTCCCAATAAAATAGAAAGGCTATTCTCCAGCAATCTGGCCTGGTTTTCAAGATCGACGAGTATGGCACGGGCAGTGTATACCTGTGCTTCGGTTTGTTTAACTCCAACTTCAGTAAGGTTACCTGCCTCCTTTAATGCCTTGGTAGTTTCCAGACTGTTCTCCCTGGTAACGATGGTAGCACGCGTGATATTTATTTGTTCATCGGTGGAAAGCAGCTGGTAATAGAACGTCGCGATGTCTGCTATAAGCCTTGTTTTTACAGCCTGATGTGCCGCAATATTTTGTAAATAACTCGCTTGAAAGGCTCTTTTCTGACTGGTGATCTTTCCCCAGATATCTGCCTCCCAGGATAAACTGGTATTTATTTCATATTGATTTAAAGAACTGAAAAAACTTCCAAACTGACTATTGGCAGATAACTCCTGATGGGTAAAACTTGCATTGCCATTTATCGTTGGGAAATAACCGGCTTTTCCCTGTTTTACATAAGCTTCTGCAGCGATGATTTGCTGTAATGCAATCCGGATATCGATATTATTCTCTAAACCCTTCTCAATATATTTCTGCAATAAGGTATCGGTAAACATTTCTCTCCAGGGAATGTTTGCAATGTTCAGCGAGTCCTTAGTTATACTATCGGTCCTGTAATTTTGCTCTTCAACAACCTCCGGCTGTTCATAATCCTTAGCTACAAAACAAGATTGAAGGCTTAAGATTACAGTAATTGCGAATAGTATCTTGAAAGTTCTTGTCATAGCCATTTCTACCTTTTCTATTCGTTATCAGTTTTAATCTTTGAGG
The DNA here is from genome assembly GCA_964456105.1 of uncultured Christiangramia sp. Classification (GTDB taxonomy): domain Bacteria; phylum Bacteroidota; class Bacteroidia; order Flavobacteriales; family Flavobacteriaceae; genus Christiangramia. The sequence continues at coordinate 10,355 of CAYWAB010000001.1, forward strand.
TGAATTTTTCCTGTAACCACTGGAAAACAATGAATAGAACAGGGATTACAAAAACACCGAAAATAGTACCGATGAATAAACCTCCTGCTGCTCCTGTACCGATAGATTTATTGCCTTCGGCACCCACGCCAGTAGCTAGGACCAGTGGTAACAATCCAAAAACGAAAGCCAGGGAAGTCATAAGGATCGGTCTCAATCTGACACTTGCACCTTCAATTGCTGCCTTGGTTATCGACATTCCCTCTTCCCGCCTTTGTCGGGCAAACTCGACGATCAAAATCGCATTTTTTGCCAGGAGCCCAATCAGCATGATGAGGGCGATTTGGAAATAGATATTATTCTGCAAACCTGTTGCCCAGGTAGTGAGAAAGGCACCTGAAACGCCTATGGGAAGTGAAAATATCACCGAAAACGGCAAAAGATAGCTTTCATACTGGGCGGCAAGGAGGAAGTAAACGAATACGATACTGAGTGCGAATATTATTCCTGCCTGTCCTGAACTGGCTATTTCCTCTCTGGTCAATCCCGAAAATGCAATATCATAACCTGAAGGAAGGTCTTCTGCAACTCTTCTAATAGCTTCGATAGTTCCACCCGAACTGAATCCCGGAGCGGCGGTACCGTTTAAGGCTACGGCGTTAAAAAGGTTAAATCTTGTAATGGTTTGTGGCCCATAAATCCTGTTTAAGGTCACGAACTGTGAAACGGGACTCATTGCTCCGCTCGCAGTCCTAACATACATACTGTTAAGGCTCTCACGGTCTACCCGATCTTCTGGTAAGGCCTGTACGTATACTCTATATTGCTTTCCAAATCTACTAAAGTTGGCTGTATAAAATCCCCCGACATAACCCTGTAATACCGAAAGTATATCGCTTACATTTACACCTGCCCGTTTGGCTTCGGGAACATCTATATCTATCTGTAACTGCGGATAATCTGTACTGAAAGGATTTGATGCATAAGCCACTTCCGGCTGAGGGATCAGATTATTTACAAAATTATTTGCGGTTTCGTCTAACATATCGAGACTTCTCGCCTCACGATCTAAAAGCTGCATTTCGAAGCCGTCAGCATTTCCAAATCCAGGAACGCTGGGAGGAGTGAAATAAATTATTTTGGCATCACTAAGCGTGGTGGATTTTTAATTGAGTTCAGCAATGATATTGTCGATAGCAGTAGCTTCTGTCTCTCTTTCTTCCCAGTCTTCGAGGATTATGAAACCCATAAAGTTGGAGCTTCCAGAACCGGAAAAAAAGTTCCTTCCAGCTATTACCGTAGCAGTCCTTACCCCCTCAACTGATTGCATCTGGTCATACATTTCCTGGGCTACTTCAAAAGACCGATCCAAAGAGGAACCCGGTGGTAATTCCCCATTTACGAAGATGACTCCTCGGTCTTCAGAGGGTACGAATCCAGAAGGAATATTCCTGTTTGCTAAAAAAATTGCGGCAATGGCAATTACAAGAATAACAAGGCTTACCCATTTATTGTCGACCAAAAAGCCTAAGGAGTTTGTGTACTTAGTTCTTACTGCATTAAATCCTGATTCAAACGCAGCCTGAAAGCGTTTAAAAAAATTCTTTTTTCGGTCTTCCTCTTTTTTTGGCTTCAGGAAGATTGCACAAAGGGCGGGGCTCAGTGTAAGGGCATTCACTGCTGAAATCAAAACTGCCACAATAAGGGTTACGCCAAATTGTTCATAAAACACTCCGGCAGGACCCTGTATAAAGGTGATAGGAATAAAAACCGCGGCCATAACAAGGGTAATGGAGACAATGGCTCCGGCAATTTCACTCATTGCAGATACCGATGCTTTTTTGGCACTTTTTGCACCTTCTTCAAGTTTAGCATGCACGGCTTCAACTACTACTATAGCATCGTCTACCACGATCCCGATTGCCAAAACAAGTGCAAAAAGAGTTAGCAGGTTTACTGAATAGCCAAGTATGTTGAGAAAGAAAAAGGTTCCTATAATCGAAACCGGAACGGCAATTGCCGGTATAAGAGTGGATTTGATATCCTGTAGAAATAAAAATACCACAAGGAAAACCAGAATAAAGGCTTCGATAAGGGTTGTCTTGACCTTATTTATAGAAGCCGTAAGAAACTTATTGGTATCATAGTTTATAATGTAATCTATTCCCTCAGGAAAATTCTTCCTAAGCTCTTCAAGTTTTACATAGATCTCTTCGATGATTTCCTGGGCATTGGATCCTGGAGTTTGAAATACTCCAAAACTAAGTGCAGGATTTCCTTTGGACCTAGTGATAGAGGAATAAGATTGAGCACCTAACTCCACACCACCAACATCTTTTACCCTTAAAAAACCACCATCTTCATTGGCCCTGATGATAATATTGCCGTACTCTTCAGCTGTTTTATACCTTCCCGGATAGGTGAGGACATATTCGAAGGATTCCCCCGCATTCTGAGCCAGAGCTCCTGCGGCCGCTTCCAGGCTCTGTTCTCCAATGGCTTTGATCACATCTCCGGGGACAAGTCCGTAATTGGACATTTTACTGGGATCAAGCCAGATTCTCATGGCATAATCCTTACCTCCAAAAACATTAACGTCGCCTACTCCATTTATTCTCTGCAGCTCAGGCTTTACATTTATGTTCAGATAGTTCTGCAGGAAAGTATCATCAAAATCAGGATTGGTAGAATAGAGTCCTGCGTATAGTAATGCTGAATTTTGAGCTTTGTTGACGGTCACACCAGAACGGATCACTTCAGAAGGTAAAACAGAATTAGCCCTGGAAACCCTGTTCTGTACATTAACCGCTGCAATATCAGGGTCGTAACCCTGCTCAAAAAACACCTGAATAGTTGCAGCGCCGTTATTGCTGGCACTGGAAGTGATATACTTCATACCCTCAACCCCATTAATCTGTTCTTCGATAGGAATGATCACACTCTCTACGATAGTTTCGGCATTGGCTCCCGGGTAAGTGGCATTAACTTGAACTGTGGGAGGCGCAATATCTGGATATTGGGTAACCGGTAACTGGGAAAGCCCCAGGATTCCCAAAATAACCAGGATAATGGAAATTACAGTGGAAAGTACCGGCCGTTCTATAAATGTTTTAAGCATATTGAGTTATTTGAAGACCTTATCAAAAGAACCGGTTATACTATCAAAACTTACAGTATTGGGGTCTATTTTCATTCCTGGTCTAACTTTATCGGTACCCTTAGCGAGAATCACTTCTCCTTCAGAAACACCATCATTATCTGCTACTACATAAATATTCTTTACTTCGCTTAAGATTTTTATCGAGTTTGAAGCTAAACTGTCTGAGATCACCTTATAAACAAAGGTCTGGCCTTGTCTTTCGTAAGTGGAAAGGCTTGGGACTACGATTGCATTTTCGTAAGTACGAGGTACTTTAATAGTGCCACTGCTTCCGTTCCTGAGAAGACCGTTATTGTTGAAAACAGCCCTGAAAGAAATTGTTCCTGTCTCCTCATCGATATTTCCGGAGATGGTTTCGATAGTTCCCTTCAAAGGATATTCCCTGCCATTGGCCATAATAAGGGTTACCTGTGGAAGGCTTTCTATGATTTTTTCTGTATTCCCTGCCTCTGTTTCTGTCAACATGCCTAGGAAGTCTTTTTCGTTCATAGAGAAATATGCATAAACCTGTTCTATGGAAGAAACTTGTGTGAGAGGTGTTTGATCTTGTGGACTCACCAGTGCCCCTTTTCTAAAGTTAATTCTTCCAACTATTCCATCAACCGGACTTTTGACATTGGAGTACTCCAGGTTGGCACGTATAGCGTTATAATTGCTTTGAGCCTGTTCCAGTCGTGCTTTGGCTGTTTCTAGCTGAACCTCGCTGATGATATCTTTTTCTACCAAAGGTTTTAACTTGTTTACTTCAACCCTGGCCGCATTTACGTTGGCTTTAGCTGCTTCGGCATCCTGACTAAGAGATTCAGTTTCAGTCCTGAATAGTAATTGTCCTTTTTTAACTTTTTCTCCCTCATCGACGAGTACATCTGTAATATAACCCTGAACTTTTACTCGTACATCACTATTAACAGTCCCCTCAATATTTGCAGGATAGGTATTATAAGCTGTAATCGTTCGTCTTGGAACCTCGATTACCGGATAGTTTGGAGGAGCAGAATTCTGAGAAGCAGCTCCATTAGAATTAACATCGTTACATGAAATGCTAATTAGGCTAATCGTGAAGATTATAATTAAGGCTTGAGCGAGTTTCATCAGATATCCTTGGATTTATTTAATTGACACATTTTGGCAATAGTAGTTTGTAAATTTCTTTCCTGAGCAAATAGATAGTCCTTAAAAAGATTGGATAAAGGTTCATTTTTAAGAAATTTCTCGGGATTATGTTCCTTATTGAATTTATTGAGTCGCTGAACCAGTTCTATTTCTTTGGTAATCTTATCCAGATGTTCCTCCAGGCGCAATTTTAAATATTCCTTACTTGCACGAAAATATCTTTTACGATCACCGGTTTTCGTGAAATATTCTACCCTTTTTAAATGAAGAAGAAGTTTTAACTGGTTAGAAACAGAGCTCTTGCTGGCTTTGGTCATTTGCACGATCTCTTCGAAGGTATTCCCGTCACTTGGAGAAAGGATCATCATTACATTGATCCTAGCAGCTAGAGGTGTAAGATCATCGTGCGTTTGTTCGAAAAGAACACCAATCTCTTCGATCAGTTCAATTTTTTCTTTAGAAGGTTTATCCATTTTTAGGGCAAAAACATCTGCAAATATAAATTTGGTTCTGTTATCACCGAACTAATAAAACCATAAATATTAGTTAAATAAAAAGCCCGCACTTAGCGGGCTTTAGAATATTTCAAGAGGATTTTATTCAGAATAGATTCCGATTTCAAGCTCTCCTAGTTTATTCATTTTTGCCCTGTACATTCCTGCGGTATTAAACTCCATTGCTACATTTCCTTCATGATCTATGGCAATAATACCTCCGTCTCCTCCAAGGTCAAGGATCTTTTTCTGGATCACCTCACTGGCTGCTTCCTGTAGGCTAAGCCCTTTATACTCCATTAAAGCCGATATATCGTAAGCAACCATCCCGCGAATAAAAAATTCACCCCAACCTGTACTTGATACTGCACAGGTCTTATTGTTGGCATAGGTTCCTGCACCAATTATTGGAGCATCACCAATTCGTCCCCAGCGTTTGTTCGTCATCCCTCCTGTTGAGGTTCCTGCAGCCAGATTTCCGTTCTTATCGAGCGCGGCACAGCCTACTGTGCCAAATTTGGAATCTTTAATGAATGGGTCTGCGAATGCTGTTTTTCCATCATGATCAAGCTCTGTTTTGTTTCTGTCTTTTATGCGTTGAAGACTTTTAAATCTATTTTCTGTATAGAAATATTCTGGATCTACCATTTCTATTCCCTGTTCTCTTGCAAATTCTTCGGCTCCTTTTCCGCTAAGCATTACATGCTCTGAGTTCACCATAACCTCATAAGCAAGGTTAATAGGGTTCTTTATTGTGGTAACTCCTGCAACTGCTCCTGCATTAAGGGTTTTTCCGTCCATGATGGATGCGTCAAGTTCGTTGGTGCCTGCATTGGTAAATACAGCTCCTTTACCGGCATTAAATAAAGGACTGTTCTCCATTACATTGATGGTTCTTTGGACCGCTTCGAGAGCAGTTCCGCCGTTTGCAAGAATCCCATGTCCTGTCCTTATGGCTTCTTCCAGTTTGTTTTTATAAGCCTGTTCAAGTGAATCGCTCATATTTTCCTTAAGGATGGTGCCTGCACCACCGTGAATTACGATCCCGAAATTTGGAATACTGTCATTCATGTCCTGATCAGTGGCTTTAGTGGTATTGGAAGTTGTATTTTCCGAAACATTATTACAGGAAATAAGGAATACGAGACTAAGAAGAATAAAAATATTTTTCATGAAAGTGATTTTGTACGGGAAGTTAATCAATTTTCAAAAAAATTATCAAAAAATCAGGAATCTTCAGAATTATGATGAAATGAATATTCGGTCTGCAGTATAATTGGTAATTTTAGATAAAATAAATTCTTATGGCAGTTCAGGAACCTTTTAATTTAAACAAGTGGATAGAACAGAATCGCGAAAGTCTGAAACCACCTGTTGGGAACAGAAACCTATACAGGGAATCCGGAGATTACATAGTTATGATCGTAGCCGGACCAAATGCCCGGAAAGATTATCATTATAACGAGACCGAGGAGTTATTCTACCAGTTAGAGGGTAATATCGAAGTCCATATTCAGGAGAATGGAGAGAAAAAGACCATGAAGCTTGGACCGGGAGATATGTATCTTCATCCGGCGAAGATACCTCACTCTCCCGTAAGGCATGATGATTCCATTGGCCTTGTAGTAGAACGAAAAAGATTAAATGAAGAAGGTAAGGATGGTCTGCTTTGGTATTGTGACAACTGTAATAATAAATTACATGAGGTTTATTTTCCACTTCATGATATAGAAACCGATTTCCTAAAACATTTCAAGGATTTTTACACCAATGAAGAGCTTAGAACATGCAACAAATGTGGTGAGATCATGCCGGTGGATTCACGATTCACCGCTGCCGAGGGATAGCGGTATATTTTTACTATTTTCGCAATAACTACACAAAATAATCGATAAAAAAGCAATTTAATGAGTAAAATCGCTGAAGAATTCGGGATTAAACAAGCCCTGAAAGATTTAGGTTTAAACGATGTTAATAATGGTACTTCTACAGGTGAAGACTGGTTTAGTAATGGAGAAATTATTGAATCCTATTCACCCGTTGACGGTGCTTTGATTGGCAAGGTAAAATCTACAACAAAGGAGGATTACGAAAAAGTGATCACGACTGCCGAGAAAGGATTTAAAGAATGGAGAACCTGGCCTTCACCTCAACGTGGAGAAGTGGTAAGACAGTTCAATGACGAGCTTCGCAGGCTAAAGGAGCCTCTTGGTAAGCTGGTATCCTACGAAATGGGGAAATCCTACCAGGAAGGTTTGGGAGAGGTTCAGGAAATGATCGATATCTGCGATTTTGCCGTTGGTTTATCCAGACAGCTTCATGGCCTTACCATGCATAGTGAGCGTCCTGGTCACAGGATGTACGAACAATATCACCCTCTTGGAGTGGTTGGGATAATTTCAGCTTTTAACTTTCCGGTTGCAGTCTGGTCATGGAATACCGCCCTTGCCTGGGTTTGCGGTGATGCCTGTATCTGGAAAGGTTCAGAAAAAACTCCTTTGACCTCTGTGGCCTGCCAGAATATCGCGGCAAGGGTCTTTGCTAAGAATAATGTTCCTGCCGGGATATCCTCTCTTATCACCGGTGATTACAAAGTAGGAGAAATGATGACCAATGACGACCGGGTTCCTTTAATATCTGCTACTGGATCTATCAGAATGGGTAAAATTGTTGCCCAGGCTGTAGCAAAACGATTAGGTAAGACCCTTCTTGAACTTGGGGGTAATAATGCCATTATTGTCACTCCTGATGCCAATATCAAAAATACTGTTATTGGGGCTGTATTTGGAGCGGTTGGAACCTGTGGTCAAAGATGTACTTCAACCAGAAGATTAATCATCCATGAGGACATTTACTAAAAGGTAAAGGACGCAATTGTAAACGCTTACAAACAAATTAGAATTGGGAATCCTCTCGATGAGAACAATCATGTTGGACCACTTATCGATAAGGATGCGGTTAAGAATTACAAGACGGCACTGGATAAAGTAGTTGAAGAAGGAGGTGAAATTCTTGTTGAAGGCGGTTTACTGGAGGGAGAAGGCTACGAAAGTGGGTGTTATGTAAAGCCTGCAATAGCCGAAGCGGAAAATCACTTCGAGATCGTACAGCAAGAGACTTTTGCTCCCGTATTATATATTATGAAATATTCTGGAGATGTAAGTAATGCTATCGAACTCCAAAATGGGGTTAAACAAGGTCTTTCTTCTGCGATCATGACCAATAATCTTAGAGAAGCTGAGAGATTCCTTTCGGCAGAAGGTTCAGACTGTGGGATAGCGAATGTTAATATTGGGACAAGCGGAGCTGAGATTGGCGGTGCATTTGGAGGTGAAAAAGAAACCGGGGGAGGCCGTGAGTCTGGGTCAGATGCCTGGAAAATCTATATGAGAAGGCAAACAAATACAATAAATTATACCACAGAGCTTCCATTGGCACAGGGTATAAAATTTGATTTGTAGATAGGTTAAACTTTAATTTAAGTCCGCTAGAAGTAGCGGACTTTTTTTTTGTTTGATCTAGTGAATCTTAAATTGCTTATAAAGAATTGTCTTTAGCTGCTATTATTCCTATTTTAGGAACATAAAAAGATACAAAATGGGACTTTTTTCAAAAGAAGATATAGAAACAGAACACAAGAAAAAGCAAGAAGATTTTGAAGAGAAGGATGTAGACAGGATTATAGAAGAAGAGCAAAAGATCATCTCAAAGTTTGAAAGCAAGGGAAAGTTACAGCGATACATGGATGATGCAAAGCTTCTTTTTAATATGGTGAGGGATTATGCAAGTGGAAACTACAGAGAGATTCCTTTTAATATTATCGCGGCGATAGGGGGAGCTTTACTTTATGTGCTTTCTCCAATAGATCTTATCCCGGATTTTCTTCCTGTTATAGGTTATCTGGATGATGCTGCTGTAATTGCTTTTTGTCTTAATTTAACCGAAAGGGATTTAGCTGCCTACAAGGCATGGAAGAACCGTGAGCAATTAGAAGCCTGATTTTTTAGAATACATGGGTTAAAATCGGTAGCCAATATTAAATCCTGCATTGAATTCGATAGCAGAAAACCGGTCTTTCACTTCGTCACTAAAATTCCTTCCAACATTAAAGAATGGTCCAAGTACAAAGGTGTCGTTGAAGTTCCATTTATATCCTGCACCCAGACCTATTATAAAAGAGTCCATATTAGTTATCACTTCCACCTGAGTTGTGGAATTTCCATTACTTATACTTTCATTTTCTGAAAACTCACCGCTTCTTAATTTGACAAAGGGATTAATATTTAATCCAGAGCCGGCCTCATCTTCCCCGAAATAATAATTGTATCCAATCTTAAAACTGGTTGTACTGAATTTCCTAGAACCTTTTTCCGAATGGTAATTCATACGATCATTAAAAAGAACTACCGCCTCAAGGGACTGGTGATAGTCCAGAAATCGTTCGTAACCAAATTCGACTGAGGCTATTGCGATGGTATTGGCAATATTTAGTTTGATTTCATTTTGTTTATCGGCAGATTGAGAAAATGCTGAATTGAAAAAGAAAATGCTGATGATCAGGAAAAGTGTTTTTTTCATGTTGTAACAATATATCGTGAAAATACTAATTTAATTTTATAAAAAAACCCGCTGGTGACGCGGGTTTTAGTTCTATGCTTTTTTTGAACGAAATTTTTAAACCATTCCGTTGGCTTCTACCCATTTAAAGCGATGAGGATCCTGTGGTACAGCGATTCTATCGGCGATTCTTGACATTCTATCAGGAAGATTCATTAGATAATCCCTTGCTTTTTCGGCCTCATCTGTGAGTGAACGCATTTTATCGATCTCCCAATAGCTATTTAGCTTTTTCAGGATTTCGATATAATCATAAGTGGTATATACTCCAAGTCTTTGTGCTGCATTTGAGAAGTTCTCGAATGCCTCAGCGATACCCTGTCCAGATTCACGAATGAATTGGGCAGGCATTACGATCTTTTTCTTCATCATATCCTGGAAGGCCAGCATCATTTCACTAGGGTCGTGTTCAAAAATCGTTTTCACGAATTCCCGGTAAGCCATATAATGTCTCATTTCGTCCCCGGCGATAATGTTGCACATTTTGCCCAACATTTTATTACCCTTCTTCTTGGCGAGTTGTCCTACTCTTTTATGAGAAATGTTGGTCGCCAGTTCTTGGAAACTTGTATAAACAAAATTTTTGTAAGGATCTCTTCCGGTACCAATATCAAATCCGTCATTGATGAGGTATTGAGTGGTTTTTTCAATCTCCTTCATGTTCACCCTTCCAGATAGGTATAAATATTTATTTAGAGTATCCCCATGCCTGTTTTCTTCTCCTGTCCAGTGTCTTACCCATTTAGCCCAACCGTTCTGTTCGCCACGCGACTTTCCATGTTGTTCTACTCCTTCCATATCCATTAGCCATGATTCATAAGTAGGTAGTGCTTCTTCGGTTACCATATCAGCAACTAGAACTACCCAAAAATCATAACCTAATTCTTTCGCCTCTTCTCTTATCTGATGCACCTCCTCGAAGCCTTCTTCATCTTGAAGATTGGGAAGCAAGTCGGTAGGCTGCCAAATCTCTTCAACGGGAATTAGATACTTGTCTATAAATCCCTGAACAGATTTCTCAACCGTTTGCATTACCTCTAAGCGTATATTATTTAATGCCATTCTTTTTAATTTTTTTCCGGTTATATTTTAATCTTTTGCCTAATTAACCACAATAAGCATGCTGTATTTTCACTTTTCCAAAATATCCAGTGGTAATGATGGATAAATGATCTCCAAAGATAGGAATATGTTTTTGGAGCGTATAATAAATATGCCTAATTTCTACCCTTCTCTTTAGGATAGTACGTATACACCGGGTCGCTTTGATAAATCTCCTTATTATCAACATCAATTGCAGAGATAGGACCTTTAAAAGCTGCACCTGTATCTACATTCCAAACATTTGCTTTATTGAAAGGTTTGGTCTTACCGATTCTTGTCACCGGTGTATGTCCAATATAGATCTCATTGAAATGTTGTAGCCTTTTGGGATAAAAGTCATCATTCTTGCTGAGGTTCTCATCCAGTGATAATACCATTTCCCATAAGGTACGATCCCAGTAAAAGCCGGTCTCATGATACTCATAATCGGGGCCGTGCATATTTGTGAATCCCGCATGCACGAATAATCGGCCAGACTGATCTCGATGATAATTGAACATCTGCCTGTAGAAATCTATATGCTCTTTTTTTTCTTCAGTACTGAAATTTCGATAACCATCAATACTGGATTGTCCTCCATGGTCCAGCCATTTTTGATTCATTTCTCCATCTTCAAGCCAGCGATGAGCAAGGTCATCATGATTACCTCGAATAAAAACACAACTGTTTTGCTTTGAAAGTTCTATAAGGTAGGAGACTGTTTTTGCGGAATCGCTCCAACCATCTACATAATCCCCAAGGAATATAAGTTCATCTTCCGGTCTGAGATCTATTTTTTCCAGCAGATCGATCAGGGCTTTCAAACCGCCATGAAGATCTCCAATTGCAAGTGTTCTACCCATATTAGTTGTACTTTACTTTCCTTAATATCCTCATACTTTCTTTGTATGAATGGTATATTTCTGAACTATATGCCTTAAGATACGGTTTGGCTTCCTCGAGTTTGGTTAAAGCTTCTTTAAAATTATTTAAATAACATAATAAAAAGGTGGAAGGCAGGTTTTTGAGATCTCTTTTCTGGCCGGGAGTAAGTTCGTATCCTTTCCTCAATTTCTGGATTATGGCGTTATTCGTGTTGTAAATATGATGAAGTGTTTTTTTATCGAATTCAGGAGGTTCAAACAGCAGGTTACTTTCAATGTCATAACTGCCATTATCCCGGAAACGGATCACTACTTCCTCAAGAGGATAATACTTGAACTGATCATGTAAGCCCAGGTGGACATATTCCACGATTTTGAATTTGTCGTTATCCAGGCTAATACTAACTTCATCAAGATCTGAATAGAACAATTTCACCTGTTCATTAATTAGTTCGATATCTACCCTGGAGTAATAACTTTCATTTTTGATCCTTTTTTCCTTCCCGGCCCAACACACTACAAAATATTCTTTAAAAACCTTATAGGTGGGATTATAGTCACGCCGCTTCCTCATAAAATCAAATACTCCATCAAGGGTATATTCTATATTATTATGAGAATGATTTTCTATGGAACTCACGATTTCAGAATTCAAATCTTTGATCTCGATATCAAAAACCTTTGGCATACTTATACTGCCTTCCCGCAGGAAAATAGAACCTCCGTAATATTTCCAGATATTCTTTCTGAAACTACATATTTTACCGTGATTTGGCCGGATAGTTACCAAACCAACTACAAGATGGTCCGGTAGATGAGGGAAGGGAATATTTTCATAAGAAATGTTTGGCGGATTGGTAAGATAAGCATTGATGAGATTCTGGATTTTACTATCATCAAAAAAGTCGATCCCAACGATGCTGCTGTCTTCATCTTCAACCCCGATTACGATGTATGAATTGTTCTCCGGATTTGAATTGGATAGCGCACAGATATGCTTGAGAAACTTCGCCTTGCCTTCTTTTTCGCTAATATTAAGCTGCCGCTTCTTATCATAGAAGCTATTCTCATCATTATGCGCGAGAAGATTCTTTATAAGCAGGCGTTTATTGATCATTTGATTACTATCCTAAATCTAGGATCTAAAGAATTAAACTTTTTTATCCAAAATAGTGCTGGTAGCCTGTGCAGTTGGCATAACTGTGAGATCTGCAATGTTAACGTGATATGGTCTTGTCACTACAAAGTGTATGATATCTGCAATATCTTCCGGCTGAAGAGCCTTAAATCCCTGGTATACTTTTTCAGCTCTGTCCGAATCACCCTTGAATCTTACATCACTGAATTCTGTTTGGGTTAAACCGGGATTCACGGCGCCCACACGTATCCCGTTTCCATTAAGGTCTATTCGCATTCCCTGGTTTATCGCATCCACGGCGTGCTTACTGGCACAATAAACATTTCCATTTGGATAGACCTCTTTTCCAGCTGTAGATCCAATATTTATAATATGCCCGGACTGACAGTCCAGCATTCCTGGTATTACGGCCTTGCTTACATAAAGAAGACCTTTTACATTAATATCCAGCATGGCATCCCAGTCCTCTATACTTCCATTCTGGATCGGATCAAGACCATGTGCATTTCCGGCATTGTTGATAAGGACATCGATTTTTTTGAATTCTTCCGGCAAGGATTCGATTTTTTTGAAAACCTCTTCTTTATTCCTCACATCGAAACTGAGGATGTGTACCGATGTTTCTACAGATAGCGACTTCTTTAGTTCTTCAAGTCTTTCCATTCTCCGGCCACAAAGAACCAGGTTGATCTTTTCCTTGGCAAAACGTATTGCAGTCGATCTTCCAATTCCACTGGTGGCACCGGTGATAAGGGCTGTCTTCATAATCAATTAATTTTTTCTTCAAGATAATTAAACTTTTAATAGGCCTTGAATGAATTTTTAAATTAGGATTAACTCCAGTTAAATTTCGTTAATTCTGGCCAGCAAATAAAATCTAGCATAAAACTTGCCGTTAAATTGACTGAATTACTTAAAAACCTATTTATGATTTTGAAAAATGTAACTTTTAGAAGCTTTTTTATTGCAGTTCTTATCTCATTAGGAGTTGTAGGCTGTAGTAATGATGATTCAACATCAAATGGGGGAAGTGCCAATCTCACTGTTAGAATGACAGATGCCCCAGGAGATTATGATGCTGTCTTGATAGATGTGCAGGATGTAGAGATCCATGTAGAATCTGAAGGCGAATTAGAGGGAGATGCAGATGCTGACGGATGGATTAGCGTGGGAAATGTACAGTCTGGTGTTTATGACCTTCTTGAGCTAACTGGTGGTGTCACTCAATTACTAGCAGATACTGAGGTTCCTGCGGGTTTTGTTAGTCAGATCAGACTTGTTTTAGGAGCAAATAATGAAGTTGTGATCAATGGAGAAACAAAACCTCTTAACACTCCAAGCGCTCAGCAATCAGGGTTAAAGCTGCAGGTTAACCAGACTTTTGAAGCAGGAGAGAATTATTCTTATCTACTCGATTTTAATGTGGATGAGTCTATTGTTGTAACCGGAAATGGCACCTACAATTTGAAACCTGTGATCAGGTTAAGTGCAGAGGCAAATGCCGGTGCCGTGATAGGTAGTGTTTCACCATCAGACTTTCGTAGTCTTGTGGTTTTGACCAATACTACCACCACGATCTCAGCTTATACAGATACTGAAGGAAATTTCGCCCTGAACGGTGTTCCTGCAGGAACCTATCAACTGACTATTACTCCTGCTATTGACTCCGGATTAGATGCTTATGTTGTAAATGAGGTTGTTGTAGAAGCTAATAGTACCACAGAGTTAGAGCTCATTAATTTGTAATAACTTCCCATAGAAATTTTGTTAAGGGTGGCACGGAATGTGCTACCCTTTTTATTTTAACCAATTTTTAACAAGGCAAAATCCAATAATTAATGAATTTGCGACGCTTACTGCAAGTACGTATATTCACGACATTAAAATCTGAAAATCATGATGGAAAACGATTCATCTGTTGATATAGCAAGTATTAACGAAAAAATTGAAAAAGAAAGTGCTTTCGTAGACCTGCTTACCAGGGAAATGAATAAGGTAATCGTAGGACAAAAGCACATGGTAGAGCGATTATTAATTGGTTTGCTGGGGCAAGGTCACATTCTTCTTGAAGGAGTTCCCGGTTTAGCAAAAACGCTTGCCATTAATACACTTTCACAGGCAGTTCACGGAAGTTTCAGTCGTATACAGTTTACGCCTGACCTTTTACCTGCTGATGTTATAGGTACCCTGATCTATAATATGAAAGAGAATGATTTCAGTATCAAGAAAGGACCAATCTTCGCCAATTTTGTCCTTGCAGACGAGATAAACCGTGCTCCGGCCAAAGTTCAGTCAGCTTTACTGGAAGCTATGCAGGAAAAGCAGGTCACTATTGGAGATGAAACATTTATTCTGGATAAACCTTTCCTTGTCATGGCAACGCAGAACCCAGTGGAACAGGAAGGAACCTATCCTTTACCTGAAGCGCAGGTAGACCGTTTCATGCTTAAGACCGTAATCAAATATCCGCTACTTGCCGAAGAGCAGCTTATTATTAGATCCAATCTCAAAGGAGGTTTTGAAAAGGTGAATCCAGTTGTAGATCTTGAACAGATTCTAAGAGCGCAAGCCGCAGTTAGGGAAGTTTATATGGATGAAAAGATTGAAAAATACATTTTGGATATAGTTTTCGCAACCCGGACACCAGAAAAGTATAATCTGGAAGAGATCAAGCCTTTAATTAGTTTTGGGGCTTCTCCAAGGGGTAGTATCAACCTTGCCATAGCTTCAAAATGCTATGCATTCATTAAGCGTCGGGGCTATGTTGTACCGGAGGATGTGAGGGCGGTGGTTCACGATGTGCTTCGTCACCGTATAGGTATCACTTATGAGGCAGAAGCTGAGAACATTACTTCAGAAGACCTGGTAAACAAGATCGTCAACGAAATAGAAGTACCGTAACAATTATCAATTACCAGTGATCTAATAGGCTATTGTTTATTGATCCTTGTTTATTGTTTATTGAACAAAATGGATACAAAGGAACTCCTCAAGAAAGTAAGGAAAATTGAGATCAAGACCCGCAGACTGAGTGATCATGTTTTTGGGGGAGAATACCATTCTACCTTTAAAGGAAGGGGAATGACCTTCAGTGAGGTTCGTCAGTATCAGTTTGGGGATGATGTTAGAAGTATAGACTGGAATGTCACTGCCCGCTATAATGAACCTTTCGTTAAAGTATTCGAGGAAGAACGCGAATTGACCATGATGCTTATGGTGGATATTTCAGGTTCTGAATTCTTCGGTACTAGAGAGCAATTCAAAAAAGATATTATCACGGAGATCGCGGCAACTCTTGCTTTCTCGGCAACCAAGAACAATGATAAGATCGGATTAATGTTATTCACCGATCAGATCGAATTATATATACCCCCGAAAAAAGGAAGACTGCATGTTCTTCGAATAATCAGGGAACTTTTGGAGTTCAAACCAAAAGGAAAAAAAACCGATATAGCAGGGGCGTTGAAATATCTCTCTAACGTTATGAAGAAGAAAGCCATTGTTTTCCTTCTATCAGATTTCATGGCAGACGATTATCAGCAAACCTTAAAGATCGTTGCCGGGAAGCACGACCTTACCGGGATAAGGGTATATGACAAAATGGAAGAGTTCATCCCAAATTTAGGATTGGTACAAATGTTGGATGAGGAATCTGGTGAATATCTCACGGTAGATACCGGTTCACGATCTGTAAGAAGGGCTTATGGGAAATATTACCAGGAAAGACTGGATTATTTTAGACAGAGTTTTTCATTAAGCGGCGCAGGAATTATAAGTAACCGGACAGATGAAAGTTACGTAAAAAAGCTTTTGGGCTATTTTAAAAGAAGGGCTTAATTAAAAATGGATAGAATTTTAAATAAAAAATATTTTCAATTCAATATCTCAGGGACTCTGGGATTTCTGTTTTTTATAAGCTTACTTTTAACCGGGCCTAGCGGTTTCGGGCAGGCCGTTGTAGAAGCGAGTATAGACTCGAGTGAAATAAAAATCGGGGAGCAGATCCAATATAGCATCGAAGTGAATTCGCAGCCCAGTGATCTTGTTGTTTTCCCAGAAGGTGAGACTTTTTCACCTCTTGAAGTGGTCGAGTCAAGGGAGCCGGATACCATTCAGGAGAATGGAAATTACAGGCTTCTTAAAGAATATTTTCTGACCAAATTCGACTCCGGAAGGTACGTGATTCCTAGTCAGGAGGTGATCATTGCCAACAATTCATTTTTTACAGATTCGATTCCGGTACAGGTAAATGATGTTGTGGTTGATACGACCAAGCAGAAGCTTTATCCTATAAAACCATCGGTTGAAGTACCTTCCCGGTTCCAGATTCCAGATTGGCTATTATGGTTGCTTGGGATATTCCTGCTGGCCGGTATTGTGGCCTTTCTTATCATCAGAAAAAGAAAAAAGGCAGAGGAAGAACCGGAATTGCCGCCTTATGAGCAGGCCATGGCCGAGTTGGAAAAACTTGATAGGAGTCAGCTTCTGGAAAAGAGAGAAATAAAGGAATATTATTCCCAGCTGAGTTTTGCTGCCAGGAAGTACTTGGACAGAAAGATATATGACAAGGGTCTTGAAAGTACGACGAATGAGTTAATCGAGTACCTCCGAATTCAGAAAAATGAAGGAAGACTTAATCTTACTGAAGAAACCATCAGTGACTTTAAAAAGATCCTTGAGCGTGCCGACCTGGCAAAGTTCGCCCGTTCCAAGCCGGATGTTATTACAGCCAAAGATGACCGTTCCAGAACACAGCGAATTATAGATAGCCTCAGATCCTCTGTGCCGGAACCAACTGAAGAGGAACTGCTGGAAGATGAAGTCTTCAGGGAAGAACGGGCAAGGAAGAAAAAGAAAAGAAGAATCGTAATAGGAGTAATCGCAGGGGTTATCATAATTGTGATAGGAATTTCGGCTCTTATTGCCACGAAAGGGCTAACCTATGTTAAGGACACGTATCTTGGCCATCCCACCAAAGAATTGCTTGAGGGAGAATGGATAAGAAGTGAATACGGGAATCCGCCGGTTGCGGTCACAACACCGGAAGTACTTGTAAGAGGCGAACTGGATCTTCCACAGGATGTTCAGGAGATGATGGTAGGTTCTGAGACCTTTATCTACGGGAGTCTTTTAAGTAATTTTTATGTAACAGTGAGTACCATAAAATTTCAGGGAGAAGTGAACTTTGACCTTAACAAAGCGGTTGATGGTATATACACGAATCTTGAAGGGCAGGGTGCCCGTAATATCATCATGAAACAGGAGGATTATACTACGGTGAACGGTGCAAAAGGGCTTAAGGTCTTTGGAACGCTAACTGCTGAAAATCCAGTGACCGGAGAAAGTATTCCAAACGAATATGTCATTCTCAATTTTGCGGAGCATGGAGGTTTTGAACAGGTAATGGTTATCTTCAACGAGAACGACCAGTACGCTAAGGAGATATCAGAAAGAATAATCAATTCGGTAGAATTAAATAAACTTAACGAATAATGTTTGCCAATTTCACTTTTGAAAATCCGGAATTCTTCTGGCTACTATTGCTGCTTATCCCGGCAGCTGCCTGGTATTTCTGGAAAAGAAATAAGCAAACGGCCGAACTTAAGATTTCCAGTACCAAAGGTTTTAAAGCTAAAAGTGGAATTCTTCCCAAATTAAGGCCGGTACTTTTTGTTCTTAGGCTTCTTGTTCTGGCTTTAATAATTACTGCGATGGCTCGTCCAAGGACAGTAGACGTCTCCACTAAGACAAGTAGTACTCAGGGCATCGATATTGTGATGGCCATTGATGTTTCTGCCAGTATGCTCGCGAGGGATCTTCAGCCAAACAGGCTGGATGCATTAAAGAGTGTGGCAGAAGAGTTTATTCGTGATCGCCAGGGTGATCGTATCGGGTTAGTGGTTTATGCAGGAGAAAGTTTTACCAAAACCCCAATTACAAGTGATAAATCTTTAGTGCTTCAGTCCCTGGAAGATATAGAGTATAACAATATATTAGAAAATGGTACGGCAATTGGATCAGGACTTGCTACAGCTGTTAACAGACTGAAAGACAGTGAGGCAGAAAGCAAAGTTATTATCCTGCTTACAGATGGGGTTAACAATTCCGGATTTATAGACCCAAATACGGCTAGTGAACTTGCGGTGGAATTTGGAATTAAAGTGTATACCATTGGTGTTGGAAGCAACGGTATGGCATTATCTCCCGTAGCAATTCTTCCAAATGGACGCTTTCAGTTTGGGAATGTACAGGTGGAGATCGATGAAGAACTTTTAAAGGAAATAGCATCAGTAACCAACGGTAAATATTTCAGGGCTACGGATAATGAAAAATTAGAGCAGATCTATGAAGAGATAGATGCATTGGAAAAGACTGAAATTGAAGAATTCAAGTATTATAACTATGACGAAAAATACAGGCCTCTAGTTTTACTTGCAGGGGGGCTGCTATTGTTCGAGATACTATTAAAATTAACTCTTTTCAGAAGTTTTATTTAGGATGTTCGTATTAGAGGAAAAAATATGGCTTTGGTTATTACTGGTGATCCCGGTGATCGTCCTGCTGTTTCTGATATTTATTTTTTGGCAGAACAGAACAAGGCGGAAGTTTGCCGATTCTTCCTTGATGAAATTTCTTGCTCCAAACCGTTCTCGCTCAAAACCCATAATTAAACTAAGCCTTATTTTGTTAGGTATCGCTGGTCTCGTTATGGCTCTTGTAAATCCTAAAATGGGAACCAAACTAGAGACCGTAAAGAGAGAAGGGGTGGATATCGTGTTTGCAATCGATGTTTCTAAAAGTATGGATGCAGAGGATATCGCTCCAAGCAGGTTAGAGAAATCCAAGCAACTTGTAAGTCAGATCCTTAATAATCTCGGGAGTGACAGGGTAGGAATTATAGCCTATGCCGGTGCTGCCTTTCCTCAGTTACCCATAACAACCGACTATTCTTCTGCAAAAATGTTCCTTCAGGCCCTGAATACAGATATGATCTCCTCTCAGGGAACGGCTATAAGCGATGCGATAGAACTGGCTACTACTTATTATGATGACGAAGAACAGACCAATCGCGTACTGTTTATAATAAGTGACGGTGAGGACCATGAAGGTAACGTGGAGGATATTGCTGAAAAAGCTGCCGAAGAAGGCATCAGGATCTACACCATTGGGGTTGGTACCGAAAAAGGAGGACCTATTCCTATTAAAAGGAATGGTGTAATACAGAACTATAAGAAGGACAATCAGGGAGAAACGGTGATCACCAGACTTAATCCTTCCACTCTCCAGGAGATCGCGAATGCCGCGAATGGCGCTTATATTGAAGGGAATGTTACAAGGAATGTGACCGAGAGGGTTACAGAGGAACTTCAGAATATTGAGAAAACTGAATTCGAAGCCAAACAGTTTGCAGATTTCAAATCTCATTTTCAATGGTTCCTTGGATTGGCTTTGGCATTATTATTTCTTGATATATTTATACTTGAGCGTGCAACCGCCTGGTTAAGAAAGCTCAATCTGTTTAATGAAAGTAAGAGGAAAGGAGTACAAGATGAAACGGAATGATTTATTAAAGCTTAAGGTTCTTAGCTTTTTGTTCCTATGCTTTTCTGTGCTAAATGCTCAGGAAAAGCCTGAAAAATTGCTGAAGGAATCAAATAAATATGTTTATGAGGCCCAGGAAGCCTTGTCTGAAAATGATTTTGCTAGCGCAGAAGCTTCCTATAGAAAAGCCATAGCCAAAGATCCTACCAATCTCACTGCAAAGTATAATATGGGTAACCTGTATTACAACAAGGAGAAATCCCTGAATGCAGAACAAAGACTTAAAGAGGCAGCTGAAATAGCTGCAACGAAAGAAGAAAAACATCGTATCTATCATAATCTTGGTAATTCCTATATGCAGCAGGAAAAATACCAGGAAGCCGTAGATGCTTTCAAGGACGCATTACGTAATGATCCTACTGATGAAGAAACCCGGTATAACCTTGCCCTGGCGAAGAAAAAGCTTGAAAAGGAACAGCAGAACCAGGACCAGAATCAGGATCAGAACAAAAATGAGGACAATAAAGAAGACCAGAAGGAAGATCAGGATAAAAAGGACGGTGAAGGTGGTGATGATCAAAATCAGGATCAAAAGCCTAAGGATGAAGGCGAGAACGAGAAAGATAAAAAAGAGGGAGACCAGAACGAGGATAAACAAAAGGATCAGGGAGACGATAAAAAGAAAGATCAGCAGCAGGGAGATAAAGAACAGCAACAGCAGCCGAAACCTGCCCAGGGCCAACTTTCTCAGCAACAGATAAAAAGTCTCCTGGAGGCTATGAATAACGAGGAGCGAAAGGTTCAGGATAAAATAAACGCAGAAAAGGCAAAAGGAGTAAAGGTCAAATCAGAAAAGGACTGGTAACTTATACGAAGTTCTTACGACAAAACTTTTAATGATCTTAGGAGGATAAAGATGAAAATGAGGTATTTAATTTTAGGTTTTTTATTGTTTGCTTCCGGGCTTATTCAAGCCCAGGTAAGGTTTGAAGCAAAAGTAAGCAGGGAAAAGCTGGGAATTAATGAACGGCTCAGGGTCGATTTTGAAATGAACGAGGATGGAGATAATTTTAAACCACCATCTTTTGATGATTTTACGGTCGTAGGAGGTCCCAATCAGAGGATAAGTACAAGTATCCTTAATGGGAAAATGGAATATTCTAAGACCTACAGTTTTTACCTTCAGCCAAAATCAAGGGGTAAACTTACTATTGGGCAGGCAGAGATCGAAATTGATGATAAGATCTATAAGACTTCACCAGTTACCGTTGAGATTACGGCTGCCGTAGATAAACCTACCGATGGAGATAATACGGAATTGATCGCAGAGGATAATCTCCATCTTGTTGCCGAGGTTAGTGATCCTAATCCTTATCTTAACGAAGCCATTACTGTAGTTTATAAATTATATGTGAGCCCAAGGGTGAGTGTGAGCAACTGGAGGGAACTGGACAGTCCAAAATATAATGACTTCTGGAGTCAGAATATTGATATTCAGCAGTTACGGGTGGAAAATGGAGAATATCGTGGCGAACCTTACCGATATGTGATCCTGAGGAAAACTATTTTATATCCTCAAAAAACCGGAGAGCTAAATATTGAGCCTCTTACACTTTCCATTGCTGTGGATGTTCCAAGCGAAAGAAGGGATATTTTTGGAAGCCGTATCTATAAGACAGTAAATAAGACGGTTGCTGCAGATAATAAGAAGATCAATGTTAAAGCGTTACCGGAAGGGAAACCTGCCAATTTCACAGGAGCCGTAGGGAAATTCGATTTTAAAGTCACTACCAGTAAAAATGAATTGAATGTGGGGGAAAGTCTCCAGGCAAAAGTTGAGGTGAAAGGGAATGGTAATCTTAAGTTATTTGAGCTCCCCACCCTAACTGCACCTTCTTCACTGGAAATGTATGATCCGGAAAGGAGAGAGAATGTAAATACTAACCTTAACGGAATGCAGGGGAGTATTTCTGAAACATATACGATCGTACCTACTCGAGAAGGTAAGTATCCAATTCCTGCATTAAATTTCTCTTATTTCGATCCACAAACTGAGACCTATAAAACACAATCGTCCCAGGAGATCTTAATAAATGTAGATAGTGGCCCTCTGGCAGGGAATGAGCCATCAGGAAGTTTTTCCGGAGCAGCCAAACAAAAGATTTCCATGGATGGAAACCAGTTCAGATTCATAAAGCTTGATACCGAGCTTCAAGCATTGAATCCTGAAACATTTCTTGGATCTACTGCATTCTGGAGTGCCTTGATACTGCCTTTAGCTGCAATTCCATTATTCATACTTTTTGGAAAGAAAAGAGAGGAGCGAGCAAGGGACGTTAAAGGTAACAGGATAAGAAAGGCCGATAAGCTTGCTAAAAAATACCTCTCAGAGGCTAAAAAGAATCTTGGAGATCAGAAAGAATTTTACCTGGCACTGGAACGTTCGATGCATAATTACCTGAAAGCCAAGCTAAGAATTCAAACCAGTGAAATGAGCAAAGAAAGAATTGAGAATATTCTCAAGGAAAGGTCTGTGGACGATCAAAGCATATCAGCATTTATTTCGCTCCTGGAAAGTTGTGAGTTTGCAAGATATACTCCTGCATCTTCAGATGCCATGCATCATGATTATGAAAAAGCCGTAAATGTAATTTCGACTCTGGATAAACAATTATAGTAATGAAAAAGTTGGTCTTATTTAGTTTTCTATTATTCTTTATTGGAGTTTTTGGACAGAATGATGAGCTTTTTGAAAAAGGGAATGCTGCTTACCAAAGTGGTAATTATACGGAAGCCATAGACAATTATGAAGCTATAATAGAAAATGGAGAAGTTTCGGCTGAAGTATATTTCAATCTAGCCAATGCCCATTATAAGCTAAATCATATAGCACCGAGTATCTATTATTACGAAAAGGCGCTTCAGCTAGATCCTAATGATGAGGATATAAAAAACAATCTGGAATTTGCCAGGAATATGGCTATAGATGACATTGAGGAAGTTGAGCGTGCAGGTATAGATCAAACTATCAACCAATTGATCTCTTTTTTTAAATTCTCTACCTGGGCATGGTTGGGCATTGGTTTTTCCTTTCTGTTCGTTCTCTTTTTTCTTCTCTATTATTTCTCAGCGGTTCCTTTGAGGAAGAGGATCTTCTTTGGTGTTTCCATGTTCAGTCTTTTGCTGTGTATATTATCAGTAATAATCGCATACCAGCAGCGGGCCTTTATTGAGGATAATCAATTCGCTATTATTTTCAGCCAGGAAGCTGAGGTTCGTGATGAGCCTAATATGCGTGGAGACAGTAGTTTTGAACTTCACGAAGGTACAAAGGCAAAAATTCTGGAAGATTACCAGGAATGGTTTAGAATTGAGCTGGCTAACGGAGCTCAAGGCTGGATCAAAAAAGAAAATCTTCGTAAACTATAAGGGTTTCTACCACATATTTCGATATTTATAAGGTTGCAAGGGTATAAATACTCATAAAACCGTTATTTTAGCGATTGTGGAAAAATTCAGTTACATACTGGCCTTTATATTTATCACCTTTCTCGTTACACCGAGCGTTGTGATATTTATAGATAGCGATATAGACCTATCCTTTGCTTATAATGTAACCGAGGAAGAAAATTCCTCTAAGAACCAGATCAGCTTTGAATATACCTTTGAGGAAATAGAATCTAATTACGAGAGCATTCATTTTCTTCAAACCAGAAAAATGGATGGACATTACTACAAGGAGAATGTCTACAAGGTCTTCCTTTCCATCACTTCTCCTCCTCCAAAAAAGGCATAATCTTTTATACTCCCATTGAGGTTACTTCAAGTGGCCAAAATTTTTAGTTCGTATTGTTTTTAAGCGAACCCAACCTAATTAATAATTACCTACATGGATCTTAATCCATGAAATATATTTCATTATGTTCAAACATTTAAATAAAGACTTTCCGGCCAGTATTGTCGTATTTTTCGTTGCCATACCCTTGTGTCTGGGTATCGCTTTAGCCAGTGGAGCACCGCTGTTTGCGGGGCTTATAGCCGGTATCGTTGGTGGTATCGTCGTTGGAGCGATAAGTGGTTCCAGCCTTGGTGTAAGTGGACCTGCCGCAGGTCTTACCGCAATTGTTCTTGCGGCAATCGCTACCCTGGGAAGTTACCAGGATTTCCTTCTTGCAGTTGTTCTGGCTGGAGCTATCCAAATAGTTTTTGGTGTTTTGAAAGCCGGTATCATAGGATACTATTTTCCTTCCTCTGTAATTAAAGGAATGCTTACAGGGATTGGTATCATTATCATTCTAAAACAAATCCCGCATTTCTTCGGTTATGATGCAGATCCGCAAGGAGACTGGGCCTTTTTTCAGGTTGATGGTGAAAATACCTTTTCTGAGATTTTCAAAATGGTAAATAATATCAGTCCTGGAGCTACCGTCATTGCGATCATAGGAATGAGCATTTTGATCCTCTGGGAGGCTGTACTTACTAAAAAAGCTAAAATATTCCGACTAATACAGGGGCCGCTTGTCGCAGTAGCAACAGGTATAATTTTTTACCTTCTTACCAAAGATTCAGGAAGTCTTGCTATTTCTGCAGACCATTTAGTTAATGTACCAGTTCCAGATAGTTTCGATTCCTTTATCGGACAATTCACGTTTCCTTCATTTGCCATGATTGGTAGTCCGCAGATCTGGATAACCGCCTTCACCATAGCTCTCGTTGCCAGTTTAGAAACCTTATTATGCGTTGAAGCAACCGATAAACTGGATCCTCATAAAAGAACTACTCCTACCAACAGGGAGCTGTTTGCCCAGGGAACCGGTAATATGGTTTCAGGACTAATAGGAGGTTTGCCGGTGACACAGGTAATCGTTCGGAGTTCCGCGAATATCCAGTCTGGTGGTCAAACCAAGCTTGCATCGATAATGCATGGTGGATTATTATTGCTTTCAGTTATAATCATTCCTAATGTATTAAACCTTATTCCGCTTTCAGTTCTTGCCGCGATCTTATTCCTTGTTGGATATAAACTCGCGAAGCCACAATTATTCAAACAAATGTATGCTGCAGGATGGAAGCAGTTCCTGCCATTTATTGTGACCATTGCCGGTATTGTTTTTGGAGACCTGCTAATCGGAATTAGTCTTGGTTTAATAATAGGTATTTTTGTAATACTGATAAAAAGTTACCAGAATTCACATTTCCTTCATATACAGAATGTCGAAGATGGAAATAAAACCATTCAGATGACACTTGCTGAAGAGGTTACCTTCATCAATAAAGGTGCGATTTTAAAAGAATTGAATAACCTCGAAGAAAATTCATATCTTATCATGGATGTAACTAAAACACAATATCTTGATAATGATATTATAGAGATCCTCGATGATTTTAAGATTAAGGCAAAAGAAAGGAATATCAATATAAAAATTATCTCTGAAAGAGGAGAGGCGGAAAATCCTGAAAGCTATCAACAATTCTTTGAATTGGAGAAAAAACAGGATAAGCAAATAGCATCAAATAGAGAGATGCAGGTCGATTCACCCTGGACATCTGATTCAAAAAAATAAAATAGTAGATTATGATCAATACAATTATAGATAAAGAAAAACAGTCTAAATTAAGTCCGGATGATGTCCTGAACGACCTGATGGAAGGAAACCGGAGATTCACCGAAGCTAAGCTTCATGAAAGAGATTACTCTGCCCAGGTAGAAAAAACCAGTGGAGGGCAGTGGCCTCAGGCCGTAGTTCTTGGTTGCATAGATTCCAGAGTCCCTGTAGAAACTATTTTTGACCAGGGAGTGGGAGATATCTTTGTGGCTCGTGTTGCAGGTAATTTTGAGAACACCGATATTCTTGGCAGTATGGAATATTCCTGTAAAGTCGCCGGAAGTAAGCTGGTTCTCGTTCTTGGCCATGAGGCCTGTGGAGCTGTTAAGGCAGCCTGCGATAACGTGAAATTAGGTAATATAACCCATTTGCTCAGCAACATTAAACCAGCAGTGAAGGAAACCAAGACAGATGGTGAAAGAAACTCCAAAAATGATTCTTTTGTAGCTGGAGTTGTAGAAAACAATGTTAGGCTCACCATAGAAAGGATAAGGGATAAAAGCCCCATTCTTAAGGAGCAGGAAGAAAATGGAGAGATAAAGATCGTTGGAGGAGTATATTCTATCTCTACAGGGAAAGTTACTCTACTTTAATAAAGATTTGACATAGAATTTAAAAAGGCTCCTCTTCGGGGGCTTTTTTTATGCGGAATTTTCTTCTTTATCCAGGAGGTCATGTTCTTCTACCTGTTTAATTATGGAAGGTAAAATAACCGGAGCAATACTTTCTACAGGGTAATATAGTATCGATTCCTCCAGGGTCCTGTCTTCAATGATCTCGATACGTTCATTGGTCGCTTTAAAAAACATGATGATTACGCTGGCCACAAAAGCTGATTTCAAGATTCCGAAAACGCCACCCAATAATTTATTTAGTATCCCTAGAGCAGCAAAAGCAGCAACTTTGGTCAACATTCTTCCTGCTAAAGAAACCAGGAAAACGATGAGTATAAAAGTTAAGGCAAAGCTTACCAGATTAACATACTGGGTTTTCCATTCTACATAATTAGAGAGAAAATCCCCTAAAAAATGGGAGAAGTGAACAGCTCCATAAATACCTGCCACGATCCCAACAAGAGAGGCAAGTTCAGTAAGAAGACCTCTAAAGAAGCCCCGGACCAGTCCGTACAAAAGCACGAGGCTTAGGATAATATCTACGGTATTCATAAAATCAAATATAATAATTATTAAACTAGATAATTATCTTTGTCGCATGGCAAGAGACGAACAATTAAAAGAGCGGTGGGAACAGGTGCAGAAAAAACTATCTGCGCAGTTCGCAGATGGAGAACTTATGGAGCTTGATGCTATTATCTACCTTATCGGAGTACAGGAATTAGGGCAGCTTCACAGGAGGTTCAAGAAGGATCATAAAATTGACCTGATGCATATTGCTATATGTACGCTGCTTGAACCTTACGGCTATTATGAATTTGATTTTTATGATGAGGAAGGATGGCCCCATTTCAAGATGAAAGAAGAATTGCCTTCTCTTAAAGCCGGTGAGCAGTCAGTATTGATGAAGGAGGCCATAGTCCATTATTTCATGAAAAAGGAATATATTTCTTAGATGAACCCTTCTGAATTCGATCTGTTTTTCCCTAATGATACCGGGCCTATTTATCAGGAAACCCTCGGAGGCAGGTTCCCAGTAGAACCATACAATACTTTTAGTAATATTCTTTTTCTAGCTATTGTTGTTTACTTTTCTCTTAAAGTATATAAAGATTACAGAAACCATTGGTTTTTGGCCTTTTGTCTACCGGTATTATTCATTGGTTTTATAGGTGGGACTGTCTATCATGCTACAAGGAGTCATGATTTCTGGATGTATTTGGACTGGTTGCCAATAATATTATTATGCCTTGCGGTTTCCATTTATTATATAACCAAGATACATCTCACCTGGAAAGGCAGGCTGCTGCTGGTACTGGTTGTATTTGTCCTGGTTTTCGGAACCAGAATGATCCCCTGGGAAAGGAGTATAAAGACTTCTGCCGGTTATATAGGAACAGCCCTGGGGCTTCTTTTACCAATAATCACCTATTTCTACACTACCAGGTTGCGTAACTGGGATCTTATAGTAATGGCTTTCATCTGTTTTGGGTTCGCGATAGGTTTCAGGGTGATGGATCGATTCTTATATGTATTGCCCATGGGAACTCACTGGCTATGGCATGTTTTTGGAGCTTTTTCCGTCTTTTTCCTGGTTAGTTATATTTACAAGGATAATTTAAAACCTGTTTCTAAACTTAAGGGACAATAAGACTATAAAACCACAGGTTTAGCTCTAATTTTTTTTAAATTTGCGCTTCCGAAAACAAAACGTTTATGATCGATAAAATCAGAGGGCATATTGCTGATGTTGAAAGCTTTAGTGCTAAGACCAGTGAAGAGATAGAAAATTTCAGGATCAAATATCTTGGGAAAAAGGGTATTTTGAATGAGTTTTTCGCAGAATTCAAAAATGTGCCAAACGAGCAAAAGAAGGAATTCGGTCAGGTGATTAATGAGCTGAAGACAGCGGCTCAAATGAAAGTGAATTCACTTAAAGAAGAGCTGGAAAGCAAACAGGAAGAAAAAGGTGTTTATGGAGATCTATCCCGCCCTGCCGAACCGGTAGAGATAGGATCCAGGCATCCCATTTCTATCGTAAAGAATCAAATCACAGAGATTTTTTCCAATATAGGTTTCAACGTCTCTGAAGGACCAGAGATGGAAGATGACTGGCATAATTTTACAGCTCTAAACCTTCCGGAATATCATCCTGCAAGAGATATGCAGGATACGTTTTTCATTCAAACAGACCCGGATATATTACTAAGGACCCATACCTCCTCTGTGCAGGTGAGGTATATGGAAAATAACAAGCCTCCTATCAGGACGATCTCTCCGGGAAGGGTCTTCAGGAACGAAGCGATTTCAGCGAGATCACATTGTATATTCCATCAGGTAGAAGGTCTTTATATAGATAAGGATGTATCGTTTGCAGATCTGAAACAGACCATATTATACTTCACAAAGCAGCTTTTCGGAAAGTCAAGGATAAGGCTAAGACCTTCTTATTTCCCTTTCACTGAGCCAAGTGCTGAAGTTGATGTTTACTGGGGACTGGAGAGCGAAGCTGATTACAGGATAACAAAGGGTACTGGATGGCTGGAGATCATGGGATGCGGAATGGTAGATCCCAATGTCCTTAGAAATTGTAATATAGATCCACAGGAATACTCCGGATTTGCATTTGGAATGGGTATCGAAAGGATTGCCATGCTGTTGTATCAGATCGAAGACATTCGTATGTTCTACGAAAATGATATCAGGTTCCTGGAGCAATTCAAATCTTCATTATAAGTCACCAAACCTGACAAGAGGATTATAAAAAGATAATTTTGAAGAAAGATATTGAAATACCTGAAGGTAAGGACATTCACCTTGCAGCGGTGAAGGAATTCAATGAAGAGTTCCAGTCAGAAGATTGGAATGTATACCTGATTAACGATGGAAAAAAGGATGTTGAAATGGTTCTTATAGTTTCCCGGGGCTATGATAAAAACAGGGAGACCTCGGTAATGAGGCATAAAATGGAACGCCTACCATCAAAATCTTTTGCAAAGGTGGAATTCCTTCAGGAAGATGTGTTGCAATTAAATAACGAATTTCGGGTTAGTTACTTTCTGGATTCTAAAATGTACGATCGCAAATTCGTTTTTAAAAAGAATACTATAAGGGAATCTTCATTAAAGGAGATACCGTTGATTCCTAAAAAGGGAATTCTCGCGAAATAAAAAAAGGCTGGTTTAAACCAGCCTTTTTAATTTTTATTGACTAATAAAAAATTAATTCCGATTAATGAGTATGATCGTGATCTGAATGGTCAGTGTAATCACCCTCTATCATAGTATCTTCTCCTTCAATGATGATTTCACCATCAACAATAAGCATGTTATGATTTTCACCTTCTACATCGTTGCAAGGCTCGAATACCATTGTAGCTCCTTCTTTTAAAATAAGGTTACCGGTAACATGTAATTTACCATGCATCTCAAGATGACCTCCTCTTGTTATTGTAAGGTCCTGTGGTTCTTCAGTAGTACCAACAAGCATATCACCTGTCATACTTAATACTCCTCCCCAAAGGATGTTAGCCGATTTTTCGATAGCTAAGGCCCCGCAGAAGAATACATCACTGGCTATACTTGCCTTTTTGACATAGTTTTCACCACCAAACATTTCTTTCTCTTTAGAACTAGGCCAGATCAAATTTTTCTTATCGTAAGTTGGTAAGTCTCCGCATGTCGGGTAGTCTGCGCGAGTCCAGTCTGGAGTATGAATAGCAATGGTCCAGTCTGGTGTATGAATTTCAACTGTTAAAGGTGGCTCGTGGATCTTAGAATTAAGATCGGTACTGTTTCCTTTTTCAGTAAGCTGTAATTGCTGCTCCGAAGTAAGGTTTTCCGAAACACTGTCTTTTTCGCAACCAGTAAATAATACACCGGCCGTTAGACAAAGCATTAAAATCTTTTTGTTCATGATAATTTGGTTAATTAGAGATTTGGTGAGACAAAATTAACATATTAATCTCCAAAAAACCTAATACAATCGTCAAAATGTTTGAAATGCAGCTAAATATATTAAATACGTAAGAAAAATATTACTTTTAATTTAATTTTTCGACCAACTTATTAAATACTTTTTTAGGGTTCTTGCCTTCATAAAGAATAGCATATACTGCGTTTATGATTGGAGTTTTTGCTTTCTTTTCTTTGTTTATTTTATAAGCACTTTCCGTCGCATAGTATCCTTCCGCAATCATACTCATCTCCATTTGGGCGCTTTTAACGGTATATCCCTTGCCTATCATATTTCCGAACATTCGGTTACGACTAAAAACAGAATAGCCTGTTACGAGAAGGTCTCCCAGATAAGCGGAGTCATTGATATTCCTTTTCATTTTATGAACCTTCTTAATGAATTTCTTCATTTCCCTGATCGCATTACTCATCAAAACGCTCTGGAAATTATCTCCATATCCAAGTCCGTGTGCGATTCCTGCAGCAATCGCGTAGATATTCTTAAGGACCGCCGCATATTCTGTACCTATAACATCATCACTTATTTTACAGGTGATATAATCACTTCCTAAAAAACCTGCCACCAAAGCAGCTTTCTTTTCGTCAAGACAGGCAACAGTAAGGTAGGAAAGACGTTCAAGAGCAACTTCCTCTGCATGGCAGGGTCCTGTTAGCACCCCAATATTTTCCATAGGAACATCAAAATACTGATTGAAATGCTCTCCTACTATGAGGCTGGTTTCGGGAACTATTCCTTTTATAGCTGAAAACACTATTTTGTCATTCAAAGGAACCGTGAGCTGATCTAATTCTCTTTTCAAAAACGCGGAAGGGATGGCGAAAATTAGGTAATCTGACGCCTTTACAATTTCATTGATATCATTGCTTAGGTTAAGTTGAGAAACATCAAATTCAACCGAACTTAAATAATTAGGATTGTGATCCTGTTTCTTAATGTGCTCTACTGCATATACGCTTCGCATATACCAGTTCACCTTATCCAGGTTCTCACATAACATTTTTACAATTGCGGTAGCCCAACTACCGCCGCCTATAACACCAAAACTGGGAGTGCTCTCCATAATATTCCTTTCTCTTATTCAAAAATAGTCAAATTTACAGCCAAAGAAAGTTTTTCGCATTTTTTACTCACTTTCGTTGCGAAATTTTCAAAAATGGTAATTAACAACTTCATTCTTTTATTTAATACAATTTGATCCAAAGATGTATCGTTATCAAAATATCCTAACAGGATACGTTTTATTTTTTTAGTTGGTTATTTAGTTTGAAAGAACCGTTTCGGAAGAAGCGGTTTTTTTATTTCTACTGTATTTTGACAAAACTTTAGCAAATCCCTCTGTAATAAACTTAAGCGGCTTTTGTACATTTAAGAATATTAAAGTTAAAAAACTGAAATGGGAATATTTTCTTTTATTAAAGACGCAGGTAAAAAAGTATTTGGATTAGAAAAAGGAAAAAATCAGGAAGCAGTTAGAGCTGATAACCTGATAAGGGATGAAAGAAAGGAAAATGAGAAAGCAGCCAGGAAACTGGAAGAAACAATAAAGGATCTCAATCTCAAGTCTAAGGATCTTAAGATCTTTATCGAAGGAGATCTTGCTTCGATTTCTGGAGTTGCTTTGGACCAGTCCACAAGAGAAAAAATAATTTTGGTTGTCGGAAATTCTGAGGGTATAGCCCAGGTAGATGATAGAATGGATGTAGAGAATGTGGAGCCGGAGGCGGTTTTCCATACCGTAGAAAGAGGTGATACATTAAGCAAGATAAGTAAGGAGCATTACGGTGACCCAAACCAATATCCTCTGATTTTTGAAGCAAACAAACCTATGTTACAGGATCCAGATAAGATCTATCCGGGTCAGGTATTAAGAATACCTCCTTTAGGAGACAAAAGATAATTAAAAAAGACTGTTTAGAAATTTTGAGAGTGTTAAGCTGAGAGCAGACGACGTTCTAAAGTTGTAGTTCCACAATGAAAAAAGTAGGTTCAATCAACAAAAGAGAGCACTCAAGATAAAAGTTTAAACAGTCTTTTTGTTTGAGATTACCTGTAGAAGTTCATTTGGTCTATATATTCCCATACCTTATTATCCAATAAGGGTCTGACATTTTTTCCTTCTTTAACTGACCTTCTTATAAAAGTAGAAGAGATCTCTATAATTGGAGCGGCCACTCTTTTTATCTTTGTATGATCTTCAAAACCAGTTTCGATAGCACCTTCAGCTATTCTTGGATAGACATATATTTCGTGATGATCCAGAATTGCCTCATAGTTTTTCCACTTGTGAAAGCTTTTTAAATTATCCTCGCCCATTATCAGACAAAAGGTATTGGAAGGATATTTTTCCTGAAGATGCACCAGCGTTTTAACCGTGTAATTAGGCTGTGGAAGATTGAACTCTATATTGGAGGGTTTTAACCTCTCATAGTTTTCACAGGCCCTGTAAACCATTTCAAAGCGATGATGATCCTCTAAAAGAGTCTTCTTTTTCTTATGTGGATTATGGGGAGTAACGACCATCCAGACTTCATCAAGATCGGTAAATTCCGCAAAATGATTAGCGATAATTAAATGCCCAACATGTATGGGATTAAAGGTGCCGAAAAACAAACCCACTTTCCTGTTCATTATTCAGGCTTTTTAGCGTCGACATAATTTGCTACAAGGCTATAAGCTTCTTCCAGGGCAATTTCCAGGTTATTGTTTTCAATAATAAAATCAAATTGAGGAGCAGTGGCAAGTTCTATGGAAGCTTTAGCGACCCTCATATTGATCTTGTCCTCACTTTCGGTCTTTCGCTTTTTGAGCCTTATTTTTAATTCTTCGATGCTTGGGGGTTTTACAAAAACAGCAAGTGTTCTGTCCGGATAAATATTCTTAATATCCAGACCGCCAACGACGTCTATATCAAAAATTACGTGCTTGCCTTCTTTCCAGATTCGTTCAACCTCACTTTTTAAGGTGCCATAGAAATTATCCCTGTAGACCTCTTCCCATTCCAGAAACTCGTCATTCTTTATCTTTTGCTTGAAATCCTTGAGATCCAGAAAATAATAATCTTTTCCGTCTACTTCATTTTCACGAGGTTCGCGGGAAGTGGCAGAAATGGAGAAGTCTAGTTTAAGCTCAGGATGTTTTAATAAATGACGTACGATCGTGGTCTTTCCGGAGCCGGAAGGAGCAGAGAATACTATCAACTTGCCTTCACTCATTTATAGCACATTTAAGATTTGTTCCTTTATCTTTTCCAGTTCATCCTTCATTTGGACTACCAGTTGCTGCATTGGGGCATAATTGGATTTGCTTCCGATGGTATTAATTTCCCTTCCTATTTCCTGTGAAATAAAGGCCAGTTTTCTACCGTTACTGTCACTGGTATCAAGCGTTTTCTGAAAATACTCAAGATGATTTTCTAACCTTACTTTTTCCTCAGTGATATCAAATTTTTCAATATAGTAAACAAGTTCCTGTTCAAACCTGTTCTCGTCTACCTCTTCCTTTAATTCATCGATTCCTTTACGAAGTCGTTCCCTTACAGATTCTACTCTATCGGGATCCATTTTTATGACCTGTTCTAGCAGATCTTTAATGTTCGAGATTCTAAGAGATAGGTCTTTTTCTAAAGCTTCACCTTCGTCATTCCTGAACTTATTTATTTCCTCCAAAGCTTCTTTAACGGCAGATTCAATTGCATTGAATTCTTCTTCATCGATCTCCTCTCTTTCTGTTTTAAGAGCATCGGGCATCTTCACCGCCATCTTAAGAAGTTCTATCTCATTGGCATTAACGATATCCCTCAACTGGTCCATGTAAGCCTTTACTACAGGCGAATTTACATTGGTGGAGGTCTGTTCTCCCGTAAATTCTACATAAATCGAAAGGTCCACCTTTCCGCGCTGCAGGGAATTAGAGATCATATTTCGAAGATCCAGTTCTTTCTCCCTGTATTGTGAAGGAATGCGAGCATTTAGGTCAAAATTCTTGCTATTTAGAGATTTTAACTCTACGGTGATTTTTTTGTTGGGAATTTGAGTAATGCTTTTCCCGAAGCCTGTCATAGATTGGATCATGCCTGAATTTTAAAAGCTTGCGCAAAGATAATCAATTCTATAGCATCTCCAATTTATGGGACATTGCTTTAGAATACTCTAAGTAAGAGAACCAAGAAAATCCACCGCCCTCTTTTCGTGATAAAATAGATTTGTATTGGATACAAAACCTACATGTCCTCCAAAAGAAGGTATTTCCAGATGAAGTCTATCTGAGTTTTTGGCTATGTTTTCTGGATAACAATCGTCTGAAAGAAAACTATCATTCTGGGCGCTAAGAAGAAGGGCCGGCCTTTTAAGATCGTCAAGAAATTGAAGACAACTGTTCTTTTTGTAATAGTCTGAAGCATCCTTAAATCCGTGTGCTTTTGAAGTATATAGATCATCAATATCCCTTAAAGAACTGCAATTAGCAATTTGTCTTTTGTCGATAAGTTCGGGAAATTTTCCGGCGCGATCGTAAAGATTTTTTTTCAGATTGATTTCAAACCTTTTGGAGTACACGAAATTTCTTGTTCTATTGATGGCACCAAGTGAGCCTTCCAGGTCGCATGGTACCGAGATACCCACGCCCCCAATGATATTTCCAGGAATCGATCTGTCTTCACCCAGGTATTTTAAGGCCATATTGCCTCCAAGGCTAAAACCGACAATTCCTATTTTATCATAGTGGTCTAAATTGATCACATGATCAATTACCTCCGCAACATCATCTGTTGCTCCTGCATGATAACTTTTAAAATACCGGTTCATTTCGTGGCTGCATCCCCGAAAGTTCATGCTAATCACATCCCAGTTGTTTGAACTGAAAGCCCTTGCCATTCCTTTCATATAGGGTCTCTGGGAATTTCCTGCAAGGCCGTGAAGTAGAATTACAGCCTGATTAGTATCCCTATTCATAGACCTGGTCCAATCCAGATCTATAAAATCACCATCTTTTAGAGTAATCCTTTCCCTTTGACTGCTTTTTAGATCAACCCTTCTTAAAATGGCCGCGAATATCGTGGCGATATCAGCACTTCTGAATACTCGCGGCGGAATGTAATTTCCTGATATTACAGGCATGTTTCGTGATTTAGCATAAACTTAGGGAAAATTAACTATGCATGCATATTATTAATTGGTAGTTTTGACCAAAATCGCATTCTATGTTTAGTAAGAAATTTGAAATTCGCTGGAGCGATCTGGATGCAAACAGGCATCTGGCTAATTCTGCTTTTGTGAACTTTATGAGTCATACCAGGATGGCCTTCCTTATGGAAAACGGCTTTGGTCACAAGGAACTCTCACATTATAACCTTGGCCCAATAGTTTTTTATGAGCATATCTATTATTTCAGGGAAATTTTTGCCGGTCACCCCGTAACCGTAACCCTGGAACTCAGCGGCCTCGCTGAAGACGGGATGTATTTCGAATTTATTCACAAGATCTACGATTATAAAGGCAGGCATTGTGCAAGTTGTGAAATGATGGGGTCCTGGATAGACCTGGAAAAGAGAAAGCTTACCACCTTACCAGATGAGCTGTTCAAACAGTTGGACGAAACTCCAAAAACCGAAGATTTTAGAACACTTACCAAAGAAGATACGAGGAAATATGGAAAACGGCCTCAGGATCTTACCGAAGAACAACTAGAAGAACTTCAGTAATGCAACAGCCTTCCAAAATATGGTATGCCTGTTATGGATCTAATATCCTCGAGGAACGGTTTCTATGTTACATCTGTGGAGGAACTCCTGCCGGAGCATTTAAAAATTTTGAAGGTTGTCGTGATAAAAGTAAACCGGAAGCAAGCGGGAAGATCCAGATTCCTTATGAACTTTATTTTGCGAAAAAGTCGGTTACCTGGAATGGCGGAGGTATTGGTTTCTTAAAACCTGCCAAGGATAATTCGAGGTTAAGCCTTGGAAGAAAGTATCTTATTTCAGCGGATCAATTTAGCGAATTGGTGCAACAGGAATTACTTTCAGAAGAAGAGGTTGAGATCGATTTTTCAGAGTTAGAAAGAATTAAGAGATATGACTGCAAGCCAAAGGGCAGGTACAGCAGGCTTTTATATTTAGGAGAAGAAAATGGTATTCCAATAATAAGTTTTACTAGTGAATTCTATCTGGAGGATCAGATCAATGCTCCCAATCCGGCTTACCTTACTACAATAATTAGAGGTCTTAGGGAAATTTACAAAATGACCGATAATGAGCTGTACTCGTATTTTAAAGATATCGAGGGAATCAAAAATACTACTTTGAGAAAAGAACTTCCTGAAATTATAAGGTCTGCAGTATAAGAAATTACCTAGTCAGTAGTTTTAACCTTATTTTTCTTTATGCTTACCATATAGACTCCAACGAAAACAAGGATCGCGGCTATTGCCTTGATCACGGTTAACTGATCTGCCCCAACCGCAATGGCGAAACTTATCGCGATTAAGGGTTGCAGATAAATGAACGCGCTAATAGTAGCTGCTGAAAGTTGTTTAAGTGCATAAATGTTCAACAGGTAGGTCATAAAAGTGGTTCCAAGTACTACATAACCCATTTTCCAGATCGCATCGAAAGGGAGACTGCCCCATTCCACTGCCAGAAATTCATTGATAGTTACCGGCAGATTGATAAATATGGCTATAAGGAATAACCATTTCATCAAAGTGATCGCATGGTATTTTTTGGTAAGCGGTTTTACCAGGATCAAATAAAGCCCGTAAGAGAATGCATTTACGATAAAAAGCACGTTTCCAAGTGGAATATTAGGAGCATTGGTGTTGCTTTCCTTACTAAAAAGTACAAGTACCAGAGCACCCGCCATCCCAATAATTATTCCCAGTGATTTAAGTAAAGTGATCCTTTCTTTAATAAGAATGGATGCAAGTATCAGCACCATGACGGGAGATAAAGTTATTATCACTGAGCTGTTAATAGGAGTGGATAAACTTAGTCCTTTAAAGAAGAAAAGCATATTGATCACCATTCCGAAAATAGCACAGCCAAGTATTCTTGGCCAGTCTGAGGTTGCGATCTTTTCTTTTGGTGCAAATAGGCTGATGATCCAGAACAGAATAGCTGCTCCGGTCACACGAAGCAGGATGAAGCCAAATGCTCCAATGTATACCGGCATAAGGCCTTTCGCAATGGTATGATTTATACCATAGATCGCACTTGCGGTGAAGGCCGCAAGAATGGCCAATGCCCTGTTATTCCCCATGTATGGACTTTTTGGCCGCTTCTACTGTTTTCTTCGAGTTGCCAATGAAGATTTCGTCGTTATTGATAATGACTGGCCTCTTCAAAAAAGTATAATGTTCAAGTAAAAGGTTTCGATATCTTTTTTCGTCGAGATCTTCATTTTTAAGATCACGCTCTTTATATAATCTGGCTCTCCTGCTGAACAATGCTTCATAACTTCCTGCAAGCTCTTTCATTTCATTCAGCTGATCTTCGGTGATCTTCTCCTCTTTAATGTCCTGAATTATAAAAGCCGAGGGTGGTTTCAACTCATTTAAAATCTTTTTGCAAGTATCACAAGTTGAAAGATGATATATTTTTTTCATGGCCGGAAAGTTTAAAAGTACAAAGAACGGATATTTTGAATTAAATCTCTTGGTTTTTAGACAGGCTTCACACTTTGAGTTCAGGTTTTGCTTTCGCAATCCTCAGATATTTCGTTATAGTTTCCCGGGGATAGCTGAGAATAAAATTACCTGAAGCATAAGGGGCTATTTCATAAGCGTTATAATGAAGAATAATATGATCCCTGGTTATGCCTATGTTTTCGGGCAGATGAAATTCATTATTCTCGAAGAACATTCCTGTACTATTAATATTTTCATCGAGCGGAATATTATGTTTGGTACGAAAATCCCTCTCAGCGAAATTCTTAAAGCCAGGATTGAACAGTTCTTCAGGCTTTAAAATATTGGCTGATTCAGGATCAAAATTAAGATAGTTTGTGCTTCGGTAACCATGTGCTCCACCGGTGAACATATCTGTTTTAAAGACTATCGAGATCACTTCCGGACCTCGATAGATCAATTTGCCATTAATTGTGGCTTCCCATGGGAGTTCATATTCGGGAAAATCTTTAGCGGTTTCCTTATAGTTCTTTATAAAATTCTCCGCTATTTGTTCAGGATTTAAAATCTCAAGATTATCCTGATAATCTATGGTCCTTGCAATAAGGTCTTCAATGGCAGCATTGATCTTTCTGGTCTGTTTGTCATTCCCCTCAGCTACCGGAAAAGAAAGGCTGATAAAGGTACATTCTCCTTCTTCCGGAGAACAATTATCCAGGCTTTTTTCTATAGTTTTAGTCTTAAAGATAATTTCTGTTCCTAAAGAGGTCGTCTCCCTTTTATCTTCAGCACAGGATATCATTAGTGCTAGTAAGAAAAAGGCAGTTAGGTTTTTTTTCACAATGGTTACCTGTTAAATAATATGATAAAGGTAAAGGCAATTTTGTGATTGCCCAACAGCCTCACTACATTTGTTTTCCTAAAAATTAAAAGATGAAATTCAACACGAAAACTATACATGGAGGTCAGGAAAACATAGATCCGGCATACGGTTCGGTAATGCCTCCTATCTATCAGACCAGTACTTATTCTCAAAGCACCCCTGGAGGGCACAAAGGATTTGAATATTCCCGTAGCGGAAATCCAACCAGATCTGCTTTGGAAAAATCCCTTGCAAGTATCGAAAACGGAAAATACGGGCTTGCTTTTGGTTCAGGGCTTGCAGCTATAGATGCCGTGGTCAAATTGTTTAAGCCTGGGGATGAGATAATTTCCACAAATGATCTTTATGGGGGATCTTATCGCCTGTTCACTAAGATCTTCGAAGGCCTTGGGATAAAATTCCATTTTATCGGGATGCAGGACGCTTCAGATATTGAGAAATATATCAATGAAAATACAAAACTGATCTGGGTAGAGACGCCAACCAATCCTATGATGAACATTATAGATATTGAGGCTGTTTCTAAGGTTGCCAAAGAAAACAACCTGTTACTGGCGGTAGATAATACCTTCGCAACCCCTTATCTTCAGCAACCATTGGATCTGGGAGCAGATATCGTTATGCATAGCGCGACCAAATACCTTGGAGGTCATAGCGATGTGGTTATGGGAAGCCTCGTTGTTAAAGATAAGGAGCTTGCAGACAAACTTTACTTTATTCAAAATGCCAGCGGTGGCGTTTGTGGTCCTATGGATAGTTTCCTTGTACTTCGCGGGATTAAAACCCTGCATTTAAGGATACAAAGACATTGTGAAAACGGAGCTGCTGTAGCTAAGTTCCTGAAATCCCATCCAAAGATCGATAAGGTTTACTGGCCCGGATTCGAAGATCATCCAAATCATGATATCGCTAAAAAGCAGATGAAGGATTTTGGAGGGATGATCTCTTTCACAACAAAAGAGAATACTTTAAAAAGTGCCACTGAAATTGTGGAAAAACTGAAGGTATTTACCCTTGCCGAATCCCTTGGGGGAGTAGAGTCACTGGCGGGACATCCGGCGAGTATGACCCATGCCTCTATCCCACAGGAAGAGAGAGCCAAAACAGGAGTCGTAGATTCCTTAATAAGATTAAGTGTAGGCATCGAGGACGAAGAAGATCTTATTGCCGATCTTAAACAGGCTATCGGTTAATTTTAACCAAGAAATAAATAAATTTATGGCCTGGAGTATTCCGGGCCATTATTGTTTAAAAAAACGAATTATGAGAAAACTACTTACCTTAACCATACTGTTCTTATCAGTATTATCAGGCATCAACGCCCAAACCTTGAATTCTCCCAATGGAGAATTGAAGATGAACTTTAGTTTATCAAGTAGTGG
This sequence comes from uncultured Christiangramia sp., assembly GCA_964456105.1. Taxonomy (GTDB): domain Bacteria; phylum Bacteroidota; class Bacteroidia; order Flavobacteriales; family Flavobacteriaceae; genus Christiangramia. The sequence goes on from CAYWAB010000001.1 coordinate 50,445, forward strand.
TACACCTCTTTATGAACTTACTTTTAAAGGGAACACCGTCATTGAAAAAAGCCAGTTGGGATTCGAGCTCAAAGAAGATCAGGATCTTTTGAATGGTTTCCGTATAGAAAGTGCTTCAGAATTCTCTTTTGATGAAACCTGGAAGCCGGTTTGGGGAGAGGAAAGTGAGATCAGAAATCACTATAATGAACTTAAAATTGATCTGGTTCAGGGGGAGACAGGTAGAAATCTTATCATAAGATTCCGATTATTTGATGATGGTTTAGGTTTCAGATATGAATTTCCGCAACAGGAGAATTTAGGGCATTTTGTGATCTCTAATGAGAAAACACAGTTTGCCATGACTGGTGACCATACAGCATTCTGGATTCCGGGAGATTATGATACCCAGGAGTACGATTATACAGAATCAAAGCTTTCGGAAATCAGGAGCGCAATGGAGTCTTCAGTAACCGAGAACCTATCCCAGACCTCTTTTTCACCTACCGGAGTTCAAACCTCATTAATGATGAAGACGGAGGATGGCCTGTATATCAATCTGCACGAAGCAGCACTCATAAATTACCCGGTAATGCATCTTGATCTGGATGACGAAAACATGATCTTCGAATCCTGGCTTACCCCGGACGTTAATGGCGATAAAGCCTATATGATCGCTCCGGAAAGTACACCATGGCGGACCATAATCGTAAGTGATGATGCCAGGGATATCCTGGCCTCACGAATTACTTATAACCTGAATGAACCATCTGTGATCGAGGACACTTCCTGGATAAAACCGATAAAATATATAGGGGTATGGTGGGAAATGATCACAGGAAAAAGCTCCTGGGCTTATACCGACGAATTCACGGCAGTGAAGATAGGAGAAACAGACTTTGAGTCGGCAACACCTAATGAAACTCATGCGGCTAATACAGAGCATGTAAAAGACTATATAGATTTTGCTGCAGAACATGGTTTTGACGGAGTGCTGGTAGAGGGATGGAACATTGGCTGGGAAGACTGGTTCGGTCACTCCAAGGATTATGTCTTTGATTTTGTGACGCCGTACCCTGATTTTGATGTAGAGGAGATCCAGGAATATGCTGAAAGTAAGAATGTTGAAATGATCATGCACCATGAAACCTCATCTTCGGTAAGGAATTATGAGCGTCATTTGGATACTGCTTACCAATTCATGAAAAAATACGGATATGATGCCGTTAAAAGTGGTTATGTTGGAGATATACTTCCCCGAGGAGAAAACCACTATAGCCAATGGATGGTAAATCATTATCTGTACGCCGTTCAAAAAGCTGCAGACTATGAGATCATGGTTAATGCGCACGAAGCAGTTAGGCCAACAGGTCTGGCCCGGACATGGCCAAACCTTATTGCAAACGAATCTGCCAGGGGAACCGAATACCAAGCATTTGGTGGTTCAAAACCAAATCATGTAACCGTTCTTCCTTTTACCAGGTTGATAGGCGGTCCGATGGATTATACGCCAGGCATCTTTGAAATGGACATCAGCGAACTTAATCCTGATAATGATTCCCATGTAAACAGTACTATTGCCAATCAGCTGGCATTGTATGTGACCATGTATAGTCCGTTGCAGATGGCGGCAGATCTACCGGTGAATTATAAAAGGTTTCCGGATGCATTCCAATTTATAAAAGATGTAGCCCTTGACTGGGAAAGAAGTCTATATCTGGAAGCAGAACCAGGATATTATGTGACCATAGCTCGTAAGGCGAAAAATACGGGGGAATGGTTTATTGGAAATGTAAATGGAAATGAAACCAGAACCTCGAATATCAGTTTCGATTTCCTGGAAAAAGGGAAAACCTATATCGCAACTATTTATTCTGATGCTCCTGATGCGCACTTTAAAGAGAATCCTCAGGCTTATGAAATAAAAAAAGTGGTAGTTACAAATAGATCAAAACTTTCTCAACAATCTGCACCTGGTGGGGGTTACGCAATTAGTATCCGGGAAGCTGAAAAGGCTGAGACCAGGAATTTGAAAAAGTTATAAATCAAAGTTTTCAGGGAGAAAAATCCCGGCTAAATTTGATCCTTTTTATTTAAATTCGATAAAAATTGCAGCTTTCATTTTATTGGGGGTCTGATCTATGATGAAAAAATCTTTAATCGGTCTGATATTCTTATTCTCGCTGAATTCTTATTCCCAGTACTGGACAGAAATCAGGGAGTATGAAGTTGGGCCTATGCTAAATTTCCATTACACCTCTTTGTATACTGCCAATGGTTTATTAAATGATAAAGAAGAGGGAGGATTTTCCAATGCCGGTTATGAACCTAATTTTGCACTGGGTATTTATGCTATTTACTATCCTAAATCCAATATTGGATTTGGGGCCGAGTTATTTTATGACAGGACTTCAGCAAAGGAATTAGAAAGGGATGAACACTATAATTCGCTCACCTTCCTGGCCTATATCAATTTTGATCCGTTTCGCAGGATAAAGAATATTTATTTTGGAGCGGGAATAGGAGCATCTTTCATTCAGGAGGCTCCGGATTTTGGGAATCTGGTTCTGGAAGAAGATATAAGAGTGATCACGGTCCCGGTAAAGCTTTCAGCTTCTTACAGATTCCGTAACCAGGCGACGGTAGAGATCGGGGGTTATGTAGAGGCAACTGAGGTGGTAATTGAGCAGGTGCGCAGAAATGCAATCTTCCTCGGACTCAAGATTCCTATGAACCGTGTTTTTGGAGGCTACCGTTAGAAAAAAGTATTCAAAATATATTTTTAAATACTCCGATTAATTTTTTTACTTCCTCCCTGGAGTTATAATGAACAAGACTGACTCGCACCACACCATTCTTTTCTTCAAGCCCTAAAGTTTTGATAAGCTTTTTAGCATAAAAATCTCCGAATCTGATTCCTATCCGGTGACCATCTACCTGTTCTACTATTTCGTCACTTTTCATCTTTTTATGAACAAAAGAGATGGTAGGAACTCTCTGGGACTGATCTGAAGCTGGAATTCCTATAATCCTTATTTCGGGGACTGAGTTAAGATAATCCAGAAGTGTACCTGCAAGGTCTTCTTCATGGCTGGCCATAAGATTAAAGGTTTGGCCTAATTTTTCTGAAAAACCAAGGTTGGCTTTAGAATCAAAATGATGCCTGAAGAATTCTTCATAATATTCTATGATGCCAAGAACACTGTAAGTAAGTTCAAAATTAAAATTACCGGGTTGCAATTTGTAGGGAACATCTTCTTTACCAATAAAATAATGGTTAAGACTATCCAATTTTAACAGGAGATCATGTTTGCTATACATAACGGCAAGGTGAGGACCATAGGTTTTATACCAGCTGAAAGTATAGAAGTCGGCATCGAGCTCCTTTACATCAATCTTTCTATGCGGGGCATAGGCAACACCATCTACACAGATAAGGGCCCCGGCTTCGTGTACTACTTTTGCGATCTCTTTAACCGGGTTTATCGTGCCCAGTACATTGGAAGCATGAGTAACTGCTACCAACCTGGTTCGTTCACTCAATAATTCCTTCAACTTACTGGTCTCGAGTTGAAGTGTTTCAGGATTTACTTTCCAGACCTTTATTTCTATTCCTTCTTTTTGCAGATCCATCCAAGGAGAGACATTAGCCTCATGGTCGGTATCCGTAACTATAACTTCATCTCCTTTTTTCCACTGACCTTTAATGGCAAGACTAAGTATTCTTAGAAGCATGGTTGTTGAAGAACCAATTATAATCTCTTCACTTTTGGATGCATTAACCAGTTCTGCGATCCTGGAAGTTGCATACTTTAGTTTTTGTCCGGCTTCTGCCGAAACTTTATAGGAAGCGCCTAGTTGTACATTATGATGAACCAGGTATCCACTTATACGTTCGATCACTTTCCCCAGTACCTGTGAACCGCCGGCATTGTCCATAAAAACGAAATCTCTGTCAAGAGCAGGGAACTGCTTTCTTACAAAATCTATATCCATATTATTGTTGCAATAAACTTTCGTTAAACAATTCCAGAATTCTTCGGTATTCATCTGTCCAGCTGCTGGGTTCCACGAAACCGTGATCCTCCACCGGATACAATGCCATTTCCCAGTCTTCCTTTCCTAATTCAATAAGCCGTTGCGCAAGTCTCACCACATCCTGAAAATGCACATTAGTATCTACCATCCCATGGGCGATCAAAAGATCACCTTCCAGACCTTCAGCAAAATAAATTGGAGACGACCTGCGATAAGCTATAGGATCTTCTGTTGGTTCGTTTAAAATGTTCGAAGTATAACCATGATTGTAATGAGCCCAGTCTGTAACCGACCTCAGTGCAGCACCTGCCTTAAAGGTATCAGCCTCGGTGAACATTGCCATTAAGGTTATAAATCCTCCGTAACTACCTCCATAGATTCCCACTTTTTCAGGGTCTATATTATGATTTTCGATGAGATAATTTACACCATCTACCTGATCAGAAAGATCCTTTCCGCCCATATGCCTGTAGATCCCGGTTCTCCAGTCCCTGCCATAACCTGCGCTGCCACGGTAATCGATGTCTATCACTGTGTAGCCAAGATCTGTTAGGAGATTGTGGAACATATACTCCCTGAAATAACTGGACCACCATTTATGCGCATTCTGTAGGTATCCCGCACCGTGCACAAAAACCACCGCTGCATTGTTCTTTTTTTCCTCGTCCGGAAGAAAAAGTCTCGCGGGAACCATCGCTCCATCCCGTGCTTCAAATCTAATGATCTCCGGTTCTCTCCAGTCATAGGAAGAAAAAGCTGGAGATTTACCACTTGTAATTTGTAGCGGTTGTTTGGAGGAGGATGTCTTTTTCAGATAAAGTTCTTCTGGCTGATTGATATAGGAATGAAGTATTGCCATATACTCTTCATCTGGAGAAAGGCTTACTTCATTCTTGCCGGTCATGCTGGTAAGTTGCTCCATTTTTCCTCCCATTAGCGGCATTTTGTAAAAATGTCTTTCACCGGGATGTACTTTAGAAGAGGTAAAATACCAGTGTTTTTTATCATTGGAAAGGAAAGGGTCGAAAACTTCATATTCACCGGGTGTAAGATCCTTTTTGTTCCCGGTATCTGTATTAAGGATGTAAAGGTGGGAGAATCCCGTAGCTTCACTTTGAAAATAAATATGCTTATTATCCGGTAACCATCCCAAAACCTCATTGCCGTAATAGGTATAGCCAATTCCCGGTCCGGCCAGCCAGGCCTCATCTCTTTGTCTTTCTATAGATTGTACGTTTCCATTTGAAAGATCGATAAGGGCGATCCAGCGGTCCTTATTATCGGTCGACCTTACATTAACTACTGCTTTACTGCCATCATCAGAAAATTTTACTTCTGAAGGGATAACTTCCCTTGCTTCTATTTCCCATTCCTTGTCAGGATAGTCTGAGGTATAATCCGGCAGATCTGAAATTCCCGGCAATTCCGAAAAATCTATTATCCTTACGGTATCCTTTTCGATGTCGTAGATAGCAAGTTCCGCGGTAAATTCCATATCACCCACCTTGCTTCTTGCCGGCAGGTTCACGGTATAACCGCTTTCATCTACATAATCGGGGACATCGGTCCCTTTGCCCCGTTCTCTGGTTATTAATCTGAACCCGGCATATTTACCGTTTGGTGAAATATTCAGGTTCCCCAGATTTCTGTCCTTAAGATAAAACGTGAATTTTTCTTCATCTCTTATGGATTCCCGATAGGCCTTCGAACTTTCCCGGGATTCTTTTCTTTCATTTATTACCTCCAGAAGTTTCAGGTTTTCAGATTCAAGCCATTGATCTTTTTCCGACGACTTTTCCTGTTTTTTTTCAGAAGGCTTTCCAGACTTGATATTCGTTAATTGAGTTATCCTTCCACCTTCAAGATCATAAAGGAATACATTATCTTCTGCCTCGAATGCGATCTTATTTTCATCTTTAAGAAATACAGGATCGTCTATGGGAAAAGTAAGGTCCAGTAGCTGGGTCTTCTTTTCTGTTCTTAGATCATAGAGATAAAGAATCCCGTTTTCTGTAAAGATTTTTTTAGATCTCGAATCGTTGAAATCACCTCTGCGTGGTATCAGCTTTTTTTCCTCGTGGGCTGAAACTTTCAGGATCTTTTCAGGATTATCGATGTTTATTCTATAGAGAGAGTCATCCGGGTTTTTATCCGGGTTGTAGTCAAAATACAGGTTCTCGCTATTAATTCCCCATCTTACATTGCCTGGAAAAGTACCCATCCACTGAGGGTCCTGCATTATCTTTTCAACGCTCAGTTCAGAAGTTTGGGCATTTATGATAAATGGAAAAAGAAATAAAAAAGTGATTAAGCTGGAGGGGCTTTTAATATTCATTTGGATAATATTTATTAAAAAATTCATCTCAAGATAGAGACAGCCCAAGATAATTAATTTTTGATTTTTTACGTCCTGGTATTTATAATTCATAAGTAGTTAATTAAGATTTTAAAAAATGATAGTTCCGGTTTAAAAAATTCTGGATCTATTTTTCTTCAGGGGAAGGAATACTGCGATCCTTATTAGGCTAAAAAACTTATCTTAGGGACCTTATTAATAAAATTTAAACCATGACAAAAAAATTCCTAACCGCTGCTGTCGGTTTATTTCTTTGCTTTTCATTTTCAGTTCAGGCTCAGGATGCCGTAATTGAAAAGATACAGAATGAAGCTAATAACAATTCCCAATTAAAAATACTTGCCCATGAGCTTTTGGATGTGGTAGGCCCCAGGCTGGTTGGCACACCGCAAATGTTGAATGCTCACAACTGGGCAATAAAAAAATATCAGGGCTGGAATATTCCGGCTAGAAAAGAAGAGTGGGGAAAGTGGAAAGGCTGGGAGAGAGGGATAACTCATGTAGATCTTGTTTCGCCACGTATACAAAGTCTGGAGGCGAGACAGCTTGCCTGGAGCCCTTCTACAGGAAAAAAGGGAATCACTGCTGAGGTTGTGATCATTCCGGAAGCCAAGGATAAGGATGACTTTATGCAAAAAATAAAGTCGGTAAAAGGAAAATTCGTTATGATATCAATGCCTGAACCAACCGGGAGGCCTAATGATAACTGGGAAAAATGGGCAACCCCTGAGTCCTTTGAGAAAATGAAGGCTGAAAGAGATTCTCTGGAAGATCAATGGCAGGAAAGGATAAGGAATACAGGTCTTTCGCGAAGAGAACTTCCAAAAGCACTGGAGGAAGCCGGAGCTGAAGGCATTATTACTCTAAACTGGTCTAATGGCTTTGGAGTAAATAAGATCTTCAGTGCTTATACAGAAGAGATTCCTACTATTGATATCTCCCTAGAAGATTACGGACTTCTTTACCGCCTTGCCGAGTATGGGAATAAGCCCGAGATCAAAGTGGTGGCAGAGTCACAAGAACTTGGTGCTGTTCCTACTTTTAATACCATCGCAGAGATAAAGGGAACAGAAAAACCTGAGGAATATGTAATACTTTCGGCTCATTTCGATAGCTGGGACGGAGCTACCGGAGCTACTGATAATGGTACCGGAACGCTGGTAATGATGGAGGCCATGCGTATCCTGAAGGAAGTATATCCTAATCCCAAACGTACCATAATGGTAGGACACTGGGGCAGTGAAGAACAAGGCCTCAATGGTTCCAGGGCCTTTGTGAAAGATCATCCGGAGATCGTGGATAATATGCAGGCACTGTTCAATCAGGATAACGGTACCGGAAGGGTAGTGGATATTTCAGGTAATGGTTTTCTACAGGCTTATGATTACCTGGGAAGATGGCTATATGAAGTTCCTCAAGATATAACGGAACATATTGAAACTGAATTTCCGGGAACTCCAGGAAGAGGCGGCTCAGATTATGCATCCTTTGTTGCCGCCGGAGCACCGGCTTTTAATCTTAGTTCTTTAAGCTGGGATTACTGGAATTATACCTGGCATACCAACAGGGATACTTATGATAAGATCGTTTTCGATGATCTAAGGAATAATGTAATCCTTACGGCCATTCTTGCCTATATGGCAAGTGAAGATCCTGAGAGAACTTCGAGAGAAAAAATAGTACTTCCAAAAAGCAGGAGAACAGGAGAGCAAATGACCTGGCCTGAACCAAGGGATGCTGAAAGAAACGGAGGGAATAACTAAAAGAATATATAAAAAAAAGCGGTCAGTCTTCGAATTTCGATTTCAAAAGGTTGGCCGCTTTTGTATATCCGCCATCCCCGCCATCTACAAAATGAATATGTTGCTTTGAGCTGATGTCCTTTACATAACAGGACAGGATACTTTCCCGGCTTATATGATAGCCGTATTTTATAAGTCCTTTCCCTTCAAGTTCATCCAAATAGCTGATAAGCTTTTCTCTTTGTTCCGGTTTCCCCGTGATCACGGTATTTATCCTTCCATCAAGGCTAAGATTGTCTGTAAGTTCCACGAGTCTTTTCAGGTATCCTTTTCCTGTGATCGTATTCTTTAAGTAGATTTCGCCTAAATTGGTAAGTAACCAGTTCCTTAAAAAATGCAAAAGGTTCCATTTACCTTCCTTTATCCTTAATTCATCATTGATCCTTTCGAGCCCGGCTTTGATCTTCAGTTTATCCACAGAAATCGGTTTCCTTTTCTTGATGGAGCCGTAAATGGAATCTATTTTTGCCATGATTTCTGAATAGATCTCCGCATAATCTCCTCCACCGAGGCCGGTGATTATAAGACTGATCACCTCATGGTCTTCTTTGGGAGGTTTTACTTTATCCCATTTACATTCCATCCCTTTAAGGTTTAGCACAGCCTGATTTTTTTGAATAAAAGAATCTGTGCTTTCATTCTTGATATATTCCTCCGCCACCTGGAGTCCACTACCCAGGATCACGGGAATGTTCAGATTCTTACTGATCTTGGCGCGGGCGATCTTTAACTGGATGTCCCTTTTGTAAATTTCTTTTATCGAACAGGAGCCTATAGTGAGACTGAAATCAAAGTTCTTGAGGCTGTTCTCATTATGTTTTTTTAATACGGTTAAAGAGGAAGAGAGCAGTTTTTCAGGGATCAAAAAAGTGACTCCGTCTCCTCCAAAAAAGAACGGCACACTTATTCCTTTTTCTTCCGCAAGGTTCAAAACAGAGATCACACAACCAGTTGCAATTAAGTTTACTTCGTTATGTTTGCCCAATTCAATAGCGGCCGTAGAGTTACGGATGTCTGCGATCAATACATGCCAGTTTTCAGGCAGGTCCTGAAAGCGTTCCCTTTCAGCCAGTAATCGGCTAATGGGAATATCATTCAATTCGAGTCCTGAATAAAACTGAGTATTGTTTTGTTGCATAAAGGATTTGTCGTGGCAGGCTATTATAAATTTCTTAAATCCTTTGCAGTCTTTAGAAACTTAGTTCAATGGTGCTCCAACAGCCACCGAACAATCATGCCCCGGTTCCCCGTGAGGCGGATTAATTTTAGGAGTGGCACTCTTTAATCTTAGGGGAGACTGTGTCATCTCCTGAGTAGTATTCGCGCTAGCCTTGTCCAGTGGAGCTCCAACGGGTAGGTCACATCGGTGTCCCTCTTCTCCATGAGCAGGATTGTATTTGAGCTCTGAGCTTTTTGTTACACTTTCTTTCATTTCTTCAGCGGAAGTCGCTTCAGTTGCAGTTTCTGCATCAGCCTTTTCTGCTTCATTTTTACAGGAAAAGAATAGTAGCGCTACTAAAGTGATACAGATAAAAGATAATTTACCTAGATTTCTCATAACAGGAAGTTTTCTGATATAAAGATATTTAATTTATTCGGTTAAGCTTTTCAATTCTTCTTCAGAAATATTGAGGAGACCTGAATCCGGAAGTCTGCCGATCATCTCTTTCCAGTTCTCATCTTTCTTGAAAACCTCCTGAAAAATAGGTTTGGCTTCCTCCAGTCTTCCATTATTGGCCAGGGCGACAGCTTTCCAGAATTTCATTTCCAGGTTCTCCGGGAACATTTGCTCTGCGGCTCCATATTCCCTGAGAGCTTTCTCCATATCTCCCTCTTCAACGGCCAGATCTCCTTTGTTCATATGATCGTATGCCCGTGCAGTTTTCAATAGACGCTCCAGTTCTTTTACAGGTGTTGGATGATCGTCCACCCTCAGGTCTATCTTTTTGTCCTCCCAGGATCTAGCCGTTTTTTCCGGCCCAACCACGATGAGGGCAGCCGACTGTTTTCCTCTAATATCACCGCCTGCTTCCTGTGCTGCCTTTAGCACTTCGACCACTCTTTCGGCCAGAGGATATTTCGAATAACGCATAAAGGCTTCAGCCATTGCCGGAACCACTTTATCATTCAACATCATATTGGCCTGAACTGAAAAATTCCTTCCGGTGAGATGTTCGGCAGCTTCAACGCAATTCTCCCCCGTAAATGCCGAAACGCTGCCGCTATCATCAAGAAAAGCAACCTGCCTGTATGCTCTTCCTGGATCTTCTTCAACAAGGCGGGTTAATGCCTGTTCTGCACTCATGCCTTTTTCCATTAGCTCTAAACCTTTCGGTCCATAAGCCGGGTTTACAAAAGATTGGGTTGCTACAACTCCAATTCCAGATGCTCCCCAAGCTACAATAGGACCTACGGAAAACCAGTGACTCTGGACACCAACAGCCATTTCTCCGGTTAGAGTATCCCTGGCAACAATAGAGTATGTATGTGCAAAAGCATCCTTGTCAAATCCTATGTTTTGCGCCGAAAGGGATGAAAATCCAAGCAAAAAGGCAAGTAGTAATGATCTTAGCATGATATCTGAATTAGACCTTAAATATAGCCAATATGTGGTTTATTTAGAAAGTATGGTGCAGGCTAAGCTGAAGTTGTCCTTTGCTTAGGTTATCCGTGGTCTGCGTCATATAACCTGCCTGGACCTTAAGGTTATCCTTTATGGCATATCCAAGCGCTGAATAAAATCGGTTACGATCAAAGAGTTCAACGTTGCGACCGTTTCCTATTTCCCGCTCCCCGTTGATAAAGATCTCATTATAAAGAGCAATATATATTGAATTTTTGTTGAGGTTTTTCTGATTTAGAGGAACGGTTAAAAACAGATTGTACCTGTACCGGGTTCTAAAATCCTGATCTTCTACCCATCGTTGTTCGTACCTGAACCTGTGAGTAAGATAAAACCGGTCACTAAGTTTTTGAGGGATTAGGGCTTCCTGGTAGATCCTACTTTCGTTGGAAGTATCATTACTATCGCCAAACTCTCCGGTAGTGATATTGGCATAACCAAAGGTAAACTTAAGTTCTGCATTCTTTGGGGAATAGGTTACTCCACCTCTAAGAAGTAATTGCTCCAGATCTCCACCCAGGTTCCAGTTACGATATTGAACATCCCCTTGTAATCCCCACTGACTTTTTCCAAAAGTGGTATTCCAGAAGTACATATACCATGCACCGGTCTGATCTTCGTTGATTTGGGAATTTGCTGAAAAGGAAATTAATAAGGAAAAAAGTATCGCCGGAATGTAAGATGTTTTCATAGAGAATTTTTAGGAGTATTTAGAATCGGGTATTAGTCTTTGATTTTTTGTACGTTCAGGTACACGGGGCCTCCATCTACAGGGTAGCCTTCAATTACCGAGGCGCTAATGGTTACCTCTCTTCCTTCGTAATTGGTCAGGTCTATTGTATCACTTTTAAGTGCATACCAGTCAGATTCATTTCTTAGAATATGCGTACCATATTGATAACTTGTAATTCCTGCTGCTTCAATGGTTCCTTCGTATTGTTTTAGAGTTTCAGTATTGCCTCCCCCGCAGCTTGTAGTGAATAAAATAATTAATCCTGCTGCAATGATTCCGAATAACTTCATATCTAATTTTTTTAATAGTTCGAAGGTAAGGCTTGTAAGGCGGAAGTAAAAATTTAAGTTTTCTTGAAATCGCTTGAATTTTTCTTAGTAAACCTGTTATTTTTGTGTTCCATTTAGGCCTCATAGTTCAATGGATAGAATAGAAGTTTCCTAAACTTTAGATCCAGGTTCGATTCCTGGTGAGGCTACAGATTATCGCAAGCCCTGAGTTTTTTCAGGGCTTGTTCATTAAATGGAAGGGATCGCTGCTTTCTCCAAAATGAATTCTGCCGCGAGTTTGGCATGTAATTGCGTGGTGGCCATCAAAGGAAAATCTATTTTCTGGTTTTCAAGCAGCATCGGAAGTTCGGTGCATCCCAGTATGACCCCATCGGCGCCCCGCTTTTTAAATAGATTTATTTGTTCAAGATAGAATATCCTCGCCTCATCTGTGAATTTTCCCTGTGTCAATTCTTTGGATACATAATCATGGGATTTCATGATATCATTTTCTGATGGAATCAGGACTTCTAATCCAAAATGCTCATTTAGATAATCGGGAATAAAGTTTCCTGTAACGGTGGGTTTATTTCCCAGTAACCCCAGCTTCTTCAATCCTTTTTTACTGGCCTCTTTACCAATTGCCTGCCCGATGTGAAGTACCGGGATGTTAAGCCTTGGTTGTATATGGGAATAGGTCATATGAGGAGTGTTAGCACAAATTAATATTGCCTCAGCTCCTGCATTTTGAAGTTTTTGGGAAACCTCAAGGTATTTCGAGTTTATTTTATCGCGATCCTGCTCTCTCATCAGTTCAATGTTGATACTGTAAATGATCAGTTCGGGATTAGCCTGGGCACCTATCTTTTCACTTACCAGTTGATTTATTAAACTGTAATATTCTATTGTGGAGTGCCAGGAAGTGCCTCCAATCAGGCCGATGGTTTTCATAATTCTTAGTTTAAAATGATAACTAAAGTTACCTACTGGTCGTTACTTTTCCTGTAACCAATGTTACCCAAAAAAGAAAAATTTGATAGTGTTACTATCAAATTTAAATCCTTATTAAACTTTGAAATATCGACTATTCCTTTTTCTGAATATCACAATTGCCATTAAAGCAATTTCCGCCGGCACATCCAAAAGCAAAGAGGCCCATTAAAGAGAGATAGGCTCCCAAAAGGATACCCGGCCATTGGTCATAAGCTGCTGCCTGGAAGATCACTGCTAATCCTATTACCAGGTAAATAATTCTTACTGCTGTCCATCCTTTTAGTAGCCTTTCTTTTATCATGATATCTTTTGTTGAAGATTTTTCCAGCCTCCGCCATTGTGAACGTTAGTGTAACCAAGATTTTTTAAAATGTTTCTGGCACTTGCACTTCTCATTCCCGATGCACAACAGGTAATAACCGGTCTATCTTTCTTCCCTATTACTTTCAGATTTGCCGAGATAGCATTCAACGGGATATTCTTAGATCCTTTAATATGTCCCGAGGCATATTCATTTTTGGAACGGACATCCAGAATGACCGCATTGTTTTTCAGTAATACTGAATAATCTGGTTCCGGTTCAGCACTGAAAAGTCTCTTTAATATCTTAAGCATATCAATTGTATTTTAAATAATTAATTTCCAGCCAGGATCCTCCATTAATGCAATTGATACCCATTTGCTGAAGGTAAGCTTCTGCCTGCTGACTTCTCATTCCCGAAGCACAACAAAGGATCAGAGGAGTGGTTAATTGCTTTAATTCATCCAGTTTTTCCGGAATTTCTGTTAGGGGTATATTTTTCGAACCGTCAACATGACCTGCACTATATTCATGCCTGTTTCTTACATCTACGATGGTTCCTTTATTTTCTTTTATCAATTTATCTAGGCTCATAATTCTTTGAAATTTATCAGGCAAAAATAGACCTGTGGACTTTGATGCACAGTAACTTATGTTACAAAGGCTTATACTATACTTCAAATTAGAGCTTCCTGAAAAGAGTATATTGAATCTATTCTTAATTGGATATTCCGAATTTCTTCAATATATCTTCCATTAAACACCATTTTGTAATCGAGGATTGTAGCAGATTGACTCCGACGAAAGCAGTGAACCACAGCCATTCTATACTCACATAGATGGCGAGAATAAGGCTTATTAGGATAAATGTTCCTGCCACACCGCGTACTATTCTATTTCTCATTTTTTTTGAATTTTAATTAGATATGTCTTTCAATGGGTAACACTACAGCCCTTACCGGATTATCGGTTTCAAGTTGTTTGTTGTAATCTTCAATTAGTCTAAAGAAGTCGGTTATTTTCTCATCCTCAGTAAAGCTGAAGAACATAAGTGACTCGTTGGCTCCTTTTTTACCCGGAAACCAGCTTTGGGTTGCGATCAAAGAATTCTTGTATCCTTCTATCTCGGAACTGCTGAAGACCTCGATATGCGATTCCTTGAAAAGTTTCAGAATATCTTTTTGAAATTCTGACACCGAGGTGACAATTAATAATTTCATGATTTAATGTTTTAAACTACCAGCAACCTGTTACAGATGCCGGTAGTTTTGATTTTATTGATGATTTTTCTTTTCTATCATATAGTAAACCAGCGGCACAACAAGTAGTGTAAGCACTGTAGAAGCTATGGTTCCTCCCATAAGCGAGATCGCCAGTCCCTGGAAAATAGGGTCGAAGAGGATCACAAATGCCCCGATCACCACGGTACCTGCAGTAAGCAGGATAGGGGTGGTTCGCACTGCACCGGCTTCTATTACCGCCTGTTTCAGCGGAATTCCTTCTTCCAGCCTTAAGTTCACAAAGTCAATGAGCAGTACAGAGTTCCGTACCATGATACCTGCCAGGGCAATCATTCCGATAAAGGAGGTCGCAGTAAAGAAAGCTCCCAATAACCAGTGGCCAAGTACGATCCCTACAAGGGATAGCGGGATAGCTACCATCATTACAATTGGTGCTTTAAAGTTCTGGAACCAACCTACGATAAGGATGTAGATTATTATGATCACTCCCAGGAAGGCGATTCCGAGATCCCTGAAAACTTCAAGGGTGATCTGCCATTCTCCGTCCCATTTTACTGTATAATCATCCTCATACTGAGGTTGCTCTATATATAGCTCGTTCATGGTATAACCTTCAGGTAGTTGTATATCCTTGAGTTTCTCTTCCATACCGAGGATAGCATAAACCGGACTTTCAAGTTCACCGGCCATATCAGCCAGTACATATACCACTCGTTTCTGGTTCTTTCGGTAAATATTCTTTTCCCTAACTTCATTTTCCACCTTAACCAGATCGCCTACAGAGACCATCTGACCATTTTGAGACTTCACCTGAATTTGTAAAATGTCGTTAACAGTAGACTTTTCATTTTCGTCTAAAGCAAGGACAATTCCCACCTGTTCAGCAGCATCCTCATCATAAAGCTGGGTTACGGCATTGTTCCCAAGAGCAGTTTTAAGAGTGTAAACTATTTGTTGGGGAGCGATTCCATAGAGCATCGCTTTTTCCTTATCAATCTCAAATTTATATTCAGGTTGATCAGCTTCCACCATCCAGTCTACATCCACAACATCAGCTGTATTGTTAAGGATATTCTGAACTTCATCAGCTACCTCAATTTGTTTCTCGTAATCAGGTCCATAAATCTCGGCAACGATAGTGGACAGAACAGGAGGCCCTGGAGGAACTTCCACCAACTTCACATTCGCATTATATTTTGCCGCGATCTTCTGTACATCCGGCCTCAGCAATTTTACGATATCGTGACTCTGGGCACTTCTGTCTCCCTTGTCCGTTAGATTCACCTGGATATCGGCTGTGTTGCTTGATCCCCGTAGGTCATAATGCCTGACCAATCCGTTAAAGGTTATAGGTGCAGAAGCTCCAACGTAGGTCTGGTAATTCACCACTTCAGTTCTTTGAGAAAGGTATTGACCGATCTCTTTTGCAACCACCGCAGTACGTTCCAGAGTGGTTCCTTCCGGCATGTCTATAATGACCTGGAATTCATTCTTGTTATCAAAAGGTAGCATTTTGACTACAACAGAGTTGGTAAAGAACATCGCTACAGAACCAAGAAGCAATAAAATGGTTGTCCCTAAAAAGATCCACCGTTTCCTCGGATTCTCAATTAATGGTTTTTCAAATCTTGAATAAATCCTGTAAATAAGGGTGTTATCTATGCTATTGTCATTTTCCTTTAATTCGGTATCCGGTTCTTTTTCCCCTTTGTTAGATTTTTCTCTGAGGAAAAGATATCCAAGGTAAGGGGTAATGGTCAACGCCACGAATAATGACAGGATCATCGCAATGGAAGCCCCAATTGGCATTGGGCTCATATATGGTCCCATTAATCCGCTTACAAATGCCATTGGCAATACCGAAGCGATAACCGTAAAGGTTGCCAGTATAGTTGGGTTTCCAACTTCATTTATCGCATATAAGGCAGCCTGTTTAAATGGCAAGCGCCGCAGTTTGAAATGCCGGTGCATATTCTCAGCGATGATTATCGAGTCATCTACCACGATACCCGTAACGAATACAAGAGCGAACAAAGTAATTCTGTTCAATGTATAATCGAGCATATAGTAACTCAAGAGGGTAAGAGCAAAGGTTATGGGCACAGATAGGAAAACTACAAGTCCGCCACGCCAGCCCATTGCAAGCATTACAACAATAGTTACCGCGATGATCGCTCCTATAAGATGCATCAGTAATTCTGAAACCTTATGCGAGGCTGTTTCGCCGTAATTCCTGGTCACTTCTACATGTACATCATCAGGAATCAGGTTTTGTCTTAAGTGATCTATTTTTGCAATGATCACATCGGCGACTTTCATCGCATCTGCACCTTTCCTTTTAGCCACCGAAATGGTCACCGCAGGGTAATTGGAATTAAACTCTCCAGATTTATCAGAAGCCTGACCATAACCAAAGCTTACATATTCTTTTGGGATTTCCGGACCATCGATTACCCTGGCTACCTGTTTAAGGTATACAGGTTGGTTATCCTGAACTCCAACGATCAAATTATTTACATCTTCTTTTGTTTTCAAAAAGCTGCCGGTTGTTACCAGAAATTCGGTATCGTTCTTATCGAATGTACCCGAAGACATTTGCTGATTATTAGCTTTTATCTTTTCAGCAATTCCCAGAAAATCCACTCCAGTGGACGCCATTTTGGCCTTATCCAGCACTACTCGTAATTCGCGGCTTCTTCCTCCCTTGACCTTGGTAACCGAAACGTCTTCGACTTTTTCGATCTCACTATTGAGTTCTTCAGCCATTTGCTTCAGTTCAAAATCATCATAATTTTCACTCCATAAAGTGAGCCCAAGAACGGGAACATCATCTATGGCCCGGGTCTTGACCATAGGCTGCGTCACATTAGGCGGCAGCTTGTCCAAACTCTTCATAAGTTCGTTGTACAGCTTTACGTAGGAGCGTTCGATGTCCTCTCCCACATAAAACTGAACGATGATCATACCCTGTTCTTTCATGGAAGTAGAATACACATACTCTACTCCTTTTACATTTGATATTATCTTTTCCAATGGCTTGACCACTCGTGACTCGACCTCGGTGGGAGAGGCGCCGGGATATCCTACAAAGATATCTGCCATAGGCACATCTATCTGGGGTTCTTCTTCCCTTGGAATAAGGAATGAACTGTAAACCCCAACCACCATAAAGACGATCATCAGCAGTACCGTAAGTTTTGAGTCGATAAAGCCTTTGGCTATTTTGCCTGCTAATCCTTCTTTCATTGTATAGCTTTTAAATTCGTATAATTTGTTGTGTCGGCTTATTGTATGCTAACCGGTGCTCCGTTATAAATCTTTCCTTTGGCATCTATGATGTATTGCTCATCAGCCGTAAGTCCGGAAAGTACTTCAACTTGATCCCCATATGTTTTTCCTAATCTTACCCATCTTAGCAGGGCAGTATTTTGAGAGCTTATGGTGTAAAGGCCCGTAAGTTCCCCCCGGTATACTAAAGCTTCGGAAGGAATAAGCACCTTTTCGCTTGCTGTTTCTTGTTTTACCGGAATATCCACACTTACATACATTCCAGATCTAATTTCATCACCTGTATCCTCCAGACTGATCTTTACAGGATACTGGCTGCCGGTATTCTTAGCTGAAGCACTCACTTCTGAAATAACTCCTTTAAGGGTCTTATCGATCGACTTTACATTTATAGCTACCTCAGTTCCTTCTTTAATCGAAGAAACCTCAGATTCCGGAACAGTAGCTCTTACTTCAAAAGCACCCGGTGATTCTATGGCTAACAGCGGCATTCCCGGATTGGCCATATCGCCTTCTTCTGCGAACTTATTAGTAATTACTCCGTTAAATGGAGCTCTAATATTGACATATGCAAATTGAGCCTGTACCTCATTCTTCATCTGGCGTGCCGACTCTAGTTGTGCTTTGGCCATTTCATAGTTCGCTGTGACATCATCAAGTTCCTTCCGAGAAGCACTATTTTCTTCAAAAAGATTTTTAAACCTTTTATAGTCTTTTTCAGCATTATTAAATGCAGCCTGTGCTTCGGCTATTTTTGCATTTACCTGAGAAAGCCTGGCTTGAAGATCTGCGTTATTGATTGAAACCAGCAACTGGCCTTTTTTAACTTCATCTCCAATCTTGACTGTGATTTTATCAATATAGCCCATCATCCGGGTACTGAGTTTCGCATTGTTTACCGCCTCGATTTTTCCGCTAAGACTCAGGGTAGAACCCTGTACTTCAGAAGGTGAGTTCACGCTTACCGCGATTGCAGTCTGCTTTGGCTGGGTTGACTTTTCGTCGTTTCCACAGCTAATAAAAAGGCTTGCCGATAAGGCAATCAGAAGGGTATATAGTTTTAATTTCATCGCTTATTGTTTGATTAAAAATTCTAAGTATGCCTTGACATAGTTATATTCATAAATGGTTTGATAGTATTCCAGTTCCTTTTCAAGGTATTTGGCTTCTGCCAAAAGCAGGTCTGATGTCTTTTCCAAACCTTCTTCAAAACGGTTGGTCCTGATCCTTAAGGATTCTTCAGACTGTTCCATGCTAAGCTTGCTAAGAGTCAGTTTGTTTTCAGCATCCTGCAGTGCTCTTCCGGCTTTGCTAAGTTCCATAGCGCTTTTTGAGACGTATTCCTCATATTCAAGCCTTGCCTGTTCATATTCAGCTTTGCTTTTCTGGGTTTTACCGATTCGTTGCGATCCCTGGAAAATATCCCAGCTTAAAGAGACTCCGGCGATATATCCATTGGCACTGCCTTGAAATATCTCATTGTCATAAAGTTCATAGCTCCCAAAGGCATTTAACCTTGGTAAAAAACTCATTTTATCGGCTGTGTACATTTCTTTTCTTGCATCAGCAGCAAGCTCCATAGCCTTTATGTCTGAACGCTCTTCGGAAACTTTAGTTTCTCCGGTTTCTGCCAAATCATTTATCTGAAGGGAATCAGTTGGTAACAGGACTCCTTCTTGTGACTGTCCCATCAAAAACTCCAGGTAATCTGATGCATTTTCCAAATTGCTTTTGGCATACTGAAGGCGATTGTTTATTTCGGAAACCCTGACTTCCACGGAAAGAATGTCAGCTTTTTGAAGATATCCCTGGTTGTATCTGTCGACAGCTATTTTCTTATTGGAAAGTACGGCTTCCAGTGCTTTCTCCAGGACATTTACCGCTTTATAGGCCAGCTGAAGTTCCATATAGGCTTTTTCCACTTCCAGCTTCATATGATCGATAATACGTTCACTTTTCAACTGAGAGGCCTTCATTTTCGAGTCGGCCGCTTTACGTTTAAAGATCCCATCAAGATTGACTAATGGCTGTTCTACTTCAATCTTGGTGGCAAAATTGTTTATCCTGTCAGGATCGTTCAAAAAGGCAGGATTAAAATCACTTTCCGTGATACTTTCCTGATTCAGTTTTGAACCGAAGGCCATTAATGGATTATTAGTAGTCATCGCAGTGTGAGAAACTCTTATATTCGGTAGAAATACCGCATTAGATTGCCTGTAATCTGCTCTGGCTTGCAGGAATTCCTGCTCCGAGATCTTTAATTTTCGGTTATTTTCCATTACCCGGTTCATTACCGTGTCTTTACTCACCGGGTAAACTTGCTGAGCTACTGCCTGAAGCCCCGCAAAAAGCAGGAATAGCATTGCAGAGAGTTGTATTTTCTTCATTTATATTAATTTTCTGGTACAAAAGTAAATCTGAGATACAGGCAGGTCTGCAACATTTGTTACCAAGAAAAAATCTTAGGGATATGTAATTAGGCGATTAGCAAATGGCATTTTTAATTTTTGGTTTCCACCTTTATAAAAATGCTTTAACAAATATTTCTAATGAATGCTAATTATGCGTGAAATAACACGGGGTTAACAACAATAAAAAGCTCTTTTCGTTATTTTATTTTTAGATAATTAAAAAACAGCTATTATGATTTTGAATAAAATATTTTCCCTGCTTCTAATACTTTTCATTTTCTCTGACGGGAATTTTTCGGCAGAGCAAAATAGCTACTCCAATGAGGAGGAAAAGGAACAATTGGTAGATCAGGATAAGAAAAAGCGATTGATAGAAGATGCAGAATATTCTAAAAAAGCATTCATTGAAAATAGTGCCAACATGAAATCACTATTCGAATCTGCAGAAGGATATGTAATATTCCCAAACGTAGGCAAAGGTGCTTATATACTTGGCGGAGCTGCGGGTAATGGTGTTCTTTTTGAAAATGGAAAAGTTCAAGGCTTTGCTGAATTACGACAGGTTGATATTGGTTTACAGTTCGGAGGCCAGGCATACAGGCAGGCAATTCTATTCCAGACACAGTCTGAACTAGAAGAATTTAAAAAAGGGAATTACAGCCTTTCTGGAAATGCCTCTGCCGTAATCCTTGAAGAGGGGAAAGCGAAAAATGTTGAATTCCACAATGGCAGAGCTATAGTCACTATGCCTAAAGCAGGTGCAATGATAGAGGTTTCCGTTGGCGGCCAAAAATTTGAATATAAAGATGCGGATGATTGGAATTAATCTGCCATAGAATACTTACTTAAAATTAAGCCGGGTTATCATCCGGCTTTTTTTAAATTGAAAATTATGAAAAAGCCTAAGACCATCGTCTTCGATGTAAATGAAACCTTATTGGACCTGAGTAATTTAAAGGAAAGTATCAATACTTCAATGCAGGATGAAAGAGCGGCAGATCTCTGGTTCAGTAACTTGCTGCATTATTCACTGGTAGAGACAGTTACCTCTTCCTATCAGGATTTTAGTGCTATCGGGAAAGCTGTTTTTAAAATGATCGCAGAAAATAACAATAGAAAATTTTCAGATGATGAGGTTACGGAAATACTTAAACCTACCAAAAGTCTAAAACCTCACCCTGATGTTTCCGAAGGACTTTCCCAGTGCAGGGAGGAAGGCTATGACCTGGTTGCATTCAGTAATGGGAAACCTTCTGTTCTCCAGGAGCAACTCTACCAGGCAGATATCGATCATTACTTTTCGCAGATCCTTAGTGTTGCAGAAAGCCAAAAATATAAACCTCATTCAGGGGCATATGAATATCTATTGAAAAAAATAAAAAAGAGCGCTTCAGGAACCCTCATGGTCTCAGCTCATGGTTGGGATATTGCAGGAGCACATCGTGCAGGGATGCAAACCTGTTTTGTAAAAAGAGCCGAAAGTGTGCTTTATCCTCTCGCAAATAATCCTGCAATGATGATCAATAATCTAAAAGAATTAAAAAACGCGCTTGATAAAATTTAGGATCCAGTAAATAACTTTCTTTTTGGCCGGTGGATTAGGTCTGATAAAAAATAAAGAGTAAAATCTAAATTTTAAAAAATAACACAATTTTAAAAGCTATCAGAATCCGAAATTAATGGTAAAGTTGAATCTTCCTCCGTCTTCCCCTATATAATAGCCGAGATTTCCTGTAAAGGCATTAAAGGCATTCACAAATAAGGATCCTCCATAATTGGAATGCCATCTTTCTGAGTTGTCATCTTCTACCCATACCCTACCATAGTCGAAACCTACGCTTACTCCCAGTTTCAATGGTGCAAAATTGGTTCGGAATTTCGTCAATCCAACCCTTATATCGGTATTCTGGAAAAATGAGTATTTACCATTGAAGCGTTGATTCCTGTATCCTCTGAGGCTGCTTTCATTTCCCCCGCCTAGAACAGCTCCGTGATAGAACTCATAATCATCTCCCAGAATGGCTTCACCTCCTATTTTGGTTGCAAAAGCAGCTACTCCACTTTCGTGAAGAGGATAATTTACCGATAGTATTGGTCTTATATAGCCAAAACTATTCTCTCCTCCATCAATATTGGTCTTATAGCCTGCCGTGAAATCAAGTTCCATTCCACGTGAAGGGAACGCGGCATAATCTTTATTATAGTAATTATAGTTGATTTCTAAGCCTCCGTAGATCTGACTGTCATAAACGTCATTCGACGGGTCAAAAGCCTGGCCTATGAACCTTTCATCGTCATCAGATACTTCATAGGATTGGATCATTGGTTTAATGTAGAACCTGCTTTTAGGAACATCTCTCCAAATGAGTGAAGGCGCAAATCGCCATTGCCGGATCTTAACCCGATTAAAATCCCTGTCTACTGCATCCGGATCGTAAGTGGTCTCGTTACCGGTCCCAAAATAGTTCATTGTAAAATTCGGGCTGGAATGATAAAGGTTAATTCCTAAATTCCAGTTATAAAAAATATGGGCGAATTCCCCAATGTATTCAATATCATAACCCTCTGTGCTAAAGAAATAATTTATGCTTAGGCTTTGCTGAGTGGTAAAGGGATTTGTTGCAAGTCCGTTCGTAGTATAGGTAGCTTTTCCTCCCAATTGGAAACCTGTATCTGAATTGAAGTCAAATCCGGGAAAGAAGGTAAATTCCTTTATCCTTTTTTTACCTGGATTATAGTTGTTGATATCATAAGAATCTACTAACCATTTATTGGCCCTGGGAGTTTTTATAGTATTGTCTTTACTTTTATAATCATAGAGTTTGGCCTTTCGGGTATTTCTGAAATCATAGATATCGTTTTCTTCACCCCCGAGAACCTTTAATTTAATAAGCTTATTACCTTCACCTTCTATAATGAAAGTATCATCCCCGTCCAGGCCGTAGATCCATAATTCTTCCGTTAGGTCATAATCATAGGTGTTTTCAAATACCAGCTTATCATCCTTATTCCTAATCTGGATAGTTGTTTTTCCATCGGGTTTTCGGGTGATTAAAAATTCATCGTCTTCATCTGTTCCAGTGATCATATCAAATTCCTTGATATATTTATAGAAGTCTTTGGCGATCTTTTCCAGGTTTGCTCTTCTGGCCTTTAGTTTGGCTTTGATCACTTCGATAGATTCATCCTTATAAGTATTTCCCGGAAGTTTTTCTTTGAATGATTTCTCGATTACTTTATCTGTGATTTTATTTTGAATGAAGTTTACCTGTTCTTTCCAGTCTTCCCATGATGCGGTTTTAATAAGAGTTTTATCCAGTGCATAGGATTGTATGTTGAACCATTTTGGGTTATCTACCATTTCATCATAGGTCTCCATATTCCGAAAAATAGGAAAACCCGCTTTTAGAAGTTTCAGCACAGGGCCGTCATATTTAGGAAAGGCCTGGTCACGGTCTCTTGGGATGGGTTCATATCTTTTTTTATCTCCCTCTTCATACTCAGCCCATCGCCATTGGTCTGCATGTCTGTCCCAATCGCCAATAAGCATATCCAGTAGCCTGGCCCTTAGATATAATTTTTCATCTACATAGACATCTTTAGTTTCCCTCATATCCAGCATAAGATCTTTGGTGCTTAAAATATCATCTGGAGATCCAAAAATTTCAAATTCTTTGTTCTCGTCGCCTACATGCTCTTCCCACATATAAAGCTCATTCCCGTAATTCTTATTATAGATACCTAAGGCCTTTTGTTTGGGAACATAATAGACCTTTTGAGTGGCGTGGTTAATATCAAGAGCATCCATAAGTCCGTTAACCGCAAAAGGGGCATAAGGATGGGCAGTGGTGTAAAAATCCTGGACGTATCTTTCGGCTACGGTATTTTCAAGAAAATCCTCTACATAGTACTGAGGAATAACGGTAGTTTGCAGGAATCGCAGAGCACTTTTTTTCAAGGCTCTAAGGGTGTATTCGTGCTTATTTTCATCAATGAACCTGAGGGATCTGGATTGGTGTCCTCCTCCCTCGGCGATAGGGCGAAGATTACCAGGCATGGTATCCAGAAAGACGATGGGGAATTCAAACTTTCGGGAATATACAGGTCGGTAATGCTCCCCCCAGATAAATTCATAGAAACCACTTTTGTCTGTTTCTTCCACCGTATAAATTGAGGTTTCAATGCTTTGACCAAATTTATCCCTGGGAGGCCAACTTACTTCCTCCAGTCTGGTCATTTCTCTTTTGATCTGATTGGAATGTATCTTTTCCGATCCTTCAGGAGTTACTTTATAGAATTCTACATTAGAGCTGCCATCGCTGTAAATGTTTAATTTGGCGTATCCCAATTCATGAGAAGAGAAATTGTCTTCATCATCTTGAAGCCTGGTTTTCTCAACTTTCTCGGTAATACCGCTAATCACCTGTTCTATACCGTCATCCTCTATAAATTGAAGATTATGATCGTTCCCGGACAGAAAGATCACATCCTTGAATTGTCGCGCCAGGGATTCAAGTTTACCTCTCAGGTCCTTATACTGAGGATTCCTCCAGTTTTGGTTTCCTGCACCAACGATTTTTTCGATGAATCCAACTCTGGTATTACTTAAAACGGGGTGATGAAGGGCCACTAAAATGGTTTTACCCTGATTGTCCTTCAATTCATCCTGGAATTCCACGATAAACTGTTGCCTGGTCTTGTAATCGCATTTATTATTTATGTAAGGATGGTCATCCCAATTTTCAAGATACCATTGCGTGTCCACTGTCACCAGTTCTACCTTTTCACTAAGACTTTCCCCTTCGATA
Source organism: uncultured Christiangramia sp. (assembly GCA_964456105.1). Classification (GTDB taxonomy): domain Bacteria; phylum Bacteroidota; class Bacteroidia; order Flavobacteriales; family Flavobacteriaceae; genus Christiangramia. The sequence continues at coordinate 75,287 of CAYWAB010000001.1, forward strand.
GGACACCCGTCGTCTGGCCAGAAATCTGCCGTGCTATTATCCTGCAGGAAAGATTCAAGATCGTCGATATTGTCCGGTGCGTCTTTCTGCCATTCATTTACCCCGGGTGTGAAAACAACCTTTCCCTTGAAATCGCTCAAGTGGTCTAACAGGTTCTTTTTTAAATACTCTTCTATTTCTTGTCTTCCTTCATCTTTATCGGGAAAACCTTTTTCAGGAACTATATTTCCGACTATAACAAGGCTTGAAGAATCTTCTTTTTTGGATTCCCTTACAATACTTCTTAATAATCTCTCGTTGTTGGAATCTGAGCGAATTCCGGTATTAGCCGTCACATAAACCGAATGAACTATCTTTTTGGAGTCGGCTTCCTGGGCATTGAGAGCTGTGGATATTAGAAGCGTAAGCCCCAGAATTTTAAAATTGGTAAAAAAGAGTTTTATTGAATTTAACTTATAAGGTATACGCATATACTTAAGTTGATTTACTGGCTTTTTAATGAGATTTGGTTGGCTTAATTTTCAAAAAAATTCAATCTTCCTGTGAATCCATGATGCTTTATAATATTTTAACAGGGAAGACTAAAAATTTTATTAATAAATATTGAAGCTATCTTGCGGTAATATTTCGTCATTTAGATAGTGATAATTAACTTTCACGTTCTTAATCAAAATAAAGATTTGAGGTATAGATTTTCAATAATTCTCTTTTTTGCCTGTTTGTTTATAAATGCACAGGAATTACCTCCGGTAATTAATTACGGGCCTAATGAATACGGCGCTGGGAATCAAAACTGGATGATTTCTCAAGGGGACGATAAAAACCTGTATTTCGCCAATAGTTCCGGTTTGCTTGAATATAACGGGGAGGATTGGAATTTATATCCTGTGCCTAACAAAACGGTTGTGCGATCTGTTGAGGTAGTTGGAGATCGTATCTATACGGGAGCCTATATGGAGGCGGGATATTGGGAAAAGGACGAATATGGTGAACTTGTTTATACCAGCCTTGTTCCAAAGTTTGATGTTGCTATTAATGATGGAGAACAATTCTGGCAAATTGAACACCAGGACGATTTTGTAATATTCAGGAGCTTTGCGGGAATCTATTTTTATGATTCTGAAAGGAACCAGGTTTCGAAGCTGGCTAATCCACTGGGTAAACCTATAACTGGCCTGTACAAATTTGAAAATCAGATATTTTTCCAGCTTGCCGGGGAGGGTCTATTCACCATAGAAAAAGGTGAGCCCCAAATAGTTATTCCTTTTGAGTATTTGGGGGAACGAGCCATTATTCATCTCTTTAACAGGAACAATGAGATAAGTTTTGTAACCGGAAATTCAGAGTTCTTTACCTGGAATGGCGAGGACCTCGTTCAATTCAATGAATATGCCAGTGAAGAAATAAGAAAGCCAAACTTGCTCGCTGCCTTAAGTCTGGAAAACGGAGACCATATTCTGGGTACTGTAGGGAGCGGTATTGTCCAAATAGGGACGGAGGGGAAAATAATAAACAAAATTACCCAGAATAATATCTTATTGAATAATACGGTTCTTGGCCTTTATCTTGACAAAACAGGAAAAATTTGGGCGGGACTGGATTATGGAATAAGTATGGTAGAGCCTAATTCAAGCTTTAGATCCTTTCAGGATAATAGGGGTGAAATAGGTACTGTATATGACTCTTTTGAAAAAGACGGCGATCTCTACCTGGGTACCAACCAGGGCCTTTATTGGAAGGAGAAAACTTCCAGTAAATTTTCTCTAATTCCTGGTACCAAGGGACAGGTTTGGTTTGTTGATGAGGTGGATGGGGAAATTTTCTGTGGTCATAATAGTGGAACCTTTCTTATAAATGGGGGATCTGCTGAAAAAATTCATGATCGGCTTGGAACTTGGCTGGTTAAGGAATTAAAAGAGGATCATTTTATCCTTGGTCATTATAATGGCATCAGTTTTTTGAGAAGAGAAGAGGGGGAAATCATTAGTATTCCTATGCTTCCTAATTTTCCTCATTCCTCAAAATTTATCCAGATTGGCGAGGACGGGGATATTTGGGTAAGTAATGAGCATAAAGGCGTTTTTAAGATCAGGTTGAATGGGACCCTTTCCGGGATAGAGGTTATAAAGAACTATAAATTTCCCAATGAGAATGGTATCAACTCCAGTATTTTCAAATTTAACGATAAGCTTTACTACAGCTCTAAGGAAAAGATTTATAAATATTCAAAAACCTCTGATACTTTTACATTTGATAAAAAGTTGAATGATGTTGTCGCTCCCTTTAACCGGATTTCGGGAAGAATGGTTTCAGAGGAGGACCGGGCTAGGCTGTGGGGCTTTGCCCAAAAGGGAATCTTCTATATAGAACCCGGGCAGTTGAGCGAGGATTACAAACTTAATTTCATTTACATAGATCAGGCTTTCAGGAACATCGCAGTGGGTTATGAAAATGTCACTGGTATTTCTGAAGGAGAATATTTAATTGGTGTCGCTAATGGCTATGTACGGTTTACCATTCCGGTTCAGGAGGCGAAGGCTTACGGCATACGTATCAACAAGATTTCCATAAGCGCGCTGGATTCTGTTTCCAGGCCGGTCCCGATGGAAGACTCGGGAAGTTTTGAATATAGATACAACAATATAAGGTTCAATTACAGCGCGCCTGTTCACGATAAATTTCAGGATCCTAATTACAGCCATAGGTTATTGGGATTGAGTCCTAACTGGAGTGAGTGGTCTGATAGTCCAACGGCGACTTTTGAGAATCTCAGTTTTGGAGATTACACTTTTGAGGTTAAGGCTAGAACCGGAGGCGAGGAAACAGGAACTGCTACCTACCAGTTCACTATTGAGAGGCCTTTTTATTTAAGTAATCTTGCTATTGCCATATATGTTATCCTTTTTGGACTAATGGGCTTCGTAGTTCACTTGATATACAGATGGTATCATAAGAAAGCGGTCGCCGAGAATGAACGCGAACTTAAAATGAAAAATCTTGAAGCGGAAAGAGAGATCATAAAATTAAGGAATGAGAAATTGGAGCAGGATATGACCAATAAGAACCGTGAGCTCGCAGTTTCTACCATGAGTCTTATCAAGAAGAATGAATTCCTTACTAATATAAAGAACGAATTAAAGGAATCTCGTGAGCTTCCAAAGGTGAAATCGGTAATAAGGACCATCGACCAGGATATTAGTGAAGAAGATAACTGGAAATTCTTTAAAAAGGCCTTTAGTAATGCTGATAAGGACTTCTTTAAAAAAATAAAATCAAAACATCCTGAACTTACTTCTAACGATCTTAAACTTTGTGCATATTTAAGACTCAATCTTTCTTCTAAAGAAATAGCACCGCTACTGAATATTTCGGTAAAAAGTGTGGAAATTAAACGATATCGTTTGCGTAAAAAAATGGATTTAGACCGGGAAACCAATCTTACCGACTATATTTTGTCTTTATAAAACTTTACAAGACTCGAAAAAAACTCTACATAGGCTCTACAAAACACTTAATTCATTGAGTTTGAGAACTTATTATAATTCTACTTAATTCTTTCTAACAGGCTTCTGTAATTGAGATTTTGACAATTTAATCCCATTCAAATTCCTAATTTATCAATTGTAGATTTTTTGTAAAGGTGCATTTCGGTTATTCTTAATTATCTGTTAATATATTGAAAAGGCAATTTTAATAATCAATCGAAATGAGGAAATTTACCTGTCTTTTAGTTGTATTTCTAAGCGGGTTGTTTGCAAGTTACGCTCAGAACTTTTCCGTTAGCGGAACCGTTACTGATGAAAATGAGATGCCTTTGTTAGGTGTGAACGTAATTGTAAAGAACGAAGCTAGAGGAACCACAACAGATTTTGACGGAAACTTTACAGTTGACAATCTGAATGCCGGGGATGTTCTGGTATTTAGTTACATCGGATTCGTGCCGCAAGAATATACGGTTACCGGGTCTGAAACCATCAATGTTCAGCTTCAAACAGATGCACAGGCATTGAATGAAGTTGTGGTAATTGGTTACGGTACTCAAACTAAAAAGGAGATTACCGGAGCCGTTAGCGTTGTAGGATCTGAAACCATTGAAGAACTTAATCCTGCGCGAGTAGAACAAGCCTTACAAGGTCGTGTTGCCGGGGTTAACATTACTTCTAACTCCGGGTCTCCGGGTAGTGGATCTACGATTAACATCAGGGGTATCAGTACCAACGGAGATAACCGTCCTTTGATACTTGTTGATGGTAACGTTATCGAAGACCTTAGTGTTATTAACCCGAACGATATCGAAAGCATTAACGTCCTTAAGGATGCTACTGCAGGTATTTATGGAGTTAGGGCTGCGAACGGGGTTATACTTATTACCACTAAATCTGGAAGAAAGAACACCGATCTAAGAATCGATTTCGATGCCTTCACCGGGATTCAGGAAACTACCAGGGAGATACCTGTTCTAAACGGGACTGAATATGCGGTTATCGTAAATGAAGCTCATGCGGCTGCAGGAGAAAATCCCCCTTTTCCAAATTACAGGAATCTGGGCATGGGAACCGACTGGCAGGATGAGATCTTTCAGCGTGCTCCAATGTCTGACCTTAACTTAAACGTTAGCGGAGGTGGAGAAAAGTCTACTTATTCTGTGGGTGCTTCCTACTTTAACCAAGATGGTATCGTTGGAGGTAGTTCTTCCAACTTCAACCGTCTTACAGGTAGACTTAATTATACCTTGGAATTTCTGGACAATTTCAAATTCAATGCTTCTGGTATCTATACTAATAGTAACAGAAAGACACTTCCTGAAAATGCATTGGGTTCTGTGTTGTTCAACGCTTTGAATATGTCGCCTTTACTTCCTGTTTTTGATGCAAATGGAGATTATACACTTGCAGAAGGTTTAGGTAACGAGGTTATTAACCCTGTTGCCCAAATCGCAAACACGTATAATGATCTTGAAATAAATAAGATAAGTGGGGTTCTTGGTCTTTCTTATACCTTCTTCGATAAATTCGAAGCACGATCTCAGTTCCAGTTCAACTATTCTGAAGTTGATGGCAAATTCTTTCAGCCGGAGGTATTCTACGGTTCGGGAAAGGTTTTTAACGTAAACAGAAACGTGATCACCGAAACCGGGGATTTCTTCAGAGATTATACCTGGGATAATTTCATTACTTATACCGATACCTTTAATGAGCTTCATAATCTGAAAGTCTTATTAGGTATGTCTGTGTTTAAGACCACAGGTGATTTTAATAGTTTCACAGGATATGAAATTCCTGGAAATTCATATTCAAATGCAAGTATTGCAAATGCCATCGACGTGGTAGATAACTTCCTTAATGGAGGAGATCTTTTTGATGCACGTTTACTTTCTTACTTCAGTAGATTACAATATGATTATGATGGGAAATATCTTCTTTCCGGTGTAATAAGACGTGACGGATCAACAAGATTCGGACCTGAAAACAAATTCGGATGGTTCCCATCGGTTTCGGCCGGTTGGATCGTTTCCGAAGAAAGTTTCCTCGAGAATAGTGATTTCTTGAACTTCCTTAAGTTAAGGGGTAGTTACGGTATCATTGGTAACGACAGGATTCAGGACTATAGATTTGTATCCTTGCTTAACGGGGAAGGAACGTATGTTTTTGATGATGAACTTGTCTTTGGAGTTGCAGCGGGAGCTTTAGCCAATCCAGAGATACAGTGGGAAAAGCAAAAGACATTAGATATTGGTCTTGATGCAAGATTATTCGGATCCAAGCTTGATCTTACCTTCGATTATTTTAAGAGAAGAACCGAAGACCTTCTTGTGGTAGCACAGGTGTCGGGAATCTTAGGTGTTTATGCTCCTGGTTCTTCCTCACCGGTCGTCAACGCCGGTATCGTTGAGAACAGCGGTTTTGAATTTTCTATGGGATACCAGCAGAATGTTAGCGACGATTTCAGATTCAATGTGAACTATAACCTTACCACACTCGAGAATGAGGTGATCTTCGTAAATAGTGAAAATGGTTTTATTCCTGGTGGTTCTTTCGGAATCGGACAGGACCCACCATCTCGTATGGAAGCAGGGCAGCCACTTGGTTATTTCTATGGATTAGAGACCAATGGATTATTTCAGTCTCAGGCCGATATCGATAACCATGCGACACAAACAAATGCCGCACCTGGAGACCTAAGGTTCGTAGACCAAAATGGCGACGGAGTTATAGATTCTGATGACCGTGTTAACATCGGGAACCCTATTCCTGATGTAACCATGGGAGCTAACTTAGGCTTTACCTTAAAGAACTTTGATTTCAATGCATATGCATTCGCTTCTATTGGAAACGATATCGTTCGTAACTATGAAAGAAATCAGCCTTTAACAAATAAGACGCTTTATCACCTTGACAGATGGACAGGGCCTGGGACGACCGACAGTTTCCCAAGAGTTACAGTAGGTGCCAATTCCAACAATCTGTTTTCAGATTTCTATGTTGAGGATGGTTCTTACCTGAGATTACAAAACGTTCAGCTTGGATATACCCTTGGTGAAGATACTTCTTCAGCTGCCGGATTCAGAAAGATGAGAGTTTATGCTTCTGTAAACAATGTATTTACATTGACGGAATATAAGGGTTACGACCCTTCTGCTTCATCTGGGGCTCCTATCGGGGGTGGAATAGATCAGGGATTCTATCCTGTGCCGAGAATATATATGGTAGGTGTTAATTTGAAATTTTAATTAGATGAAAACGAAAATATATCAAATCAAATGGATTTTTGCTTTCGCATTCATTTTCGCTACTGCATGTAGTGATGATTTTGTGGATGTGCCAAGTGAAGATGAGAACTCTGAAGACTATTTCAATTCAGAAGAGGATTATGAGCTCGCTTTGATAGGTGCTTATGACCTCCTGCAGTCCACATATCTTAATGTCATGCTTGGTGAAATCGCTTCAGACAATACTCTTGCCGGTGGTGAGAGCGCAACCGATGTGCCTGGTATCCAGGAAATAGACGATATGGTACATACTCCGGTCAATCAGCAATTGCGTGATATCTGGGGATGGATGTTTGCAGGTGTTAACCGTGCGAACTATATAATGGAATTCCAGGATAAATTGGATTTCGATGGAAAAGAGGAGATCATTGCCCAGGCAAGGTTTCTTAGAGCCTACTATTACTTCGAGCTTGTAAAATGGTTTGGTGATGTGCCGCTGGCTATCGATCAAAGAATTCAGTTCGGACAACAGTTCACCATTCCACGTGCGCCTAAGGAGGAAGTATACGCTCTTATCGAGCAGGACTTACAATATGCTGCAGCCAATCTACCTGCCACGCAGGCAGAAAAAGGAAGGATCACTTCCGGAGCAGCACAGGCACTTCTTGGAAAAGCATATTTGTACCAGAATAAGTTCACTGAAGCGGCCAATGCGTTCGAACAGGTGATTTCAGGACCTTATATGCTTGTAGAGGATTATGAAAGTATCTTCGAAGTGGAAGGAGAGAACAATGCCGAATCTGTTTTCGAAGTTCAGTACACCGATAAAGAAGGAGCTGGATTTGGGTGTTTACAGTGTAGTGAAGGTAACGTAGCCGTTGGTTTCAATGGAATAAGAAATTATACCGGGCCTGTTTTTGAATCTGGATTTAGTTTTAACGTTCCTGTTCAGGAAGTCGTAGATCTTTTTTCTGAGGACGATATCAGAAAAGATGTAGCTATCCTGGATATTGAGGCCTGGGCCGATGAGACCGGAGCAAGTTATGTTGAAGGCTATGAGCATACCGGATACTATAATAGAAAATATATCGCCCGTCAGGGAGATCTAAACACAGGAGATGCTAACCTTACCAATCCTAATAACTACAGGTCAATAAGGTTCGCAGATGTTCTTCTTATGGCTGCTGAAGCCAATTATAGAAAAGCATCTCCAGATGAGGATAAAGCCAGAGCTTATTTGAACCTGGTAAGAGAAAGAGCTGAACTTGAACCGGTTAATTTTGCCGGAAGTCAGCTATTGACGCAAATCTACGAAGACAGAAGACTGGAGTTAGTGGGAGAAGGCCACAGGTTCTTTGATCTGGTTCGTACCGGAAGAGCTGCCGATGCAATACCTGGTTTTGTACAGGGTAAACACGAGTTATTCCCAATACCTTCAATAGAAATAGAACTTGCCGGTGGGAACTGGCAACAAAATCCAGGTTACTAAAAAACTAAATAAAACGACTAAAGATGAAAATATTCAAATTCTTAGCCATGCTTACCGTATCGGTCCTGTTCTTTACAGGATGCGATGATGATGAAATAACCAATTATGCATTTCAGGATATTTCAGCGCCAACAGATGTAAAAGCTGCATTTGACATTACTCAGGATGACACGGGTACGGTTACAATCACTCCAACCGGAGAGGGAGCATCTTTGTTCCAGATCTATTTTGGAGATGTTGAAAATGAAACACCTGTAGAAGTTTCCGCAGGAGAATCTGTTACTCATATTTATGATGAAGGGGAGTATGAAGTGAGGATCATTGCGATTGGTTCAACAGGATTAACCAGTGAATTTAACCAGGTTCTTACCATTTCTTTCAGAAAACCTGAAAACCTTCAAATAACTATAGATCAGCCGGATTCTAATCCAAGTACTATCACCGTTAGTGCTACAGCAGATTTCGCGACACTTTTCGATGTTTATTTTGGAGATGTAGAAGATGAAGAGCCAGTGCAGATCATGCCGGGAGAAAGTGTAGAGCACACCTACGAACCAGGAGTTTACGAAGTGACTGTCGTTGCCAGGGGAGCCGGAGCTGCCACTACTGAAGAGGATGCGATCGTTATCGTACCTGATGCTACGGACCCCTTAAAATTACCTATCACTTTTGATCAGGGAACTGTAAATTATGCGGCCGGAACCTTTAACGGAACCAGTTATGAAATTGTGGTTAATCCAGATCCATCTGGTTCAAACCCTGAGGAATCTAACGTGGCTGCCGTTACCAACTCTGGAAACAACTGGGAAGGGATCTTCTATACCATGGGAGAACCTGTAGATTTTAGCGGTAACAGTAAAACCATTACTATGAACGTTTGGTCAGACGTTGCAATTCCAGTTCTTTTAAAATTTGAAGGTGGAGTAAATGATGAAAGACAAACTGAAGTAAGTGCCAATCACGGTGGTACCGGATGGGAAGAACTTACTTTTGACTTTTCTACAGACGCAATAAAAAGTTATATAGACGGAACCCAGGGAGCTGGTGAGCCATTTGTTCCAACTGGACAGTACGGCACCATGGTAATCTTTATTGACGGACCTGGGAATGCTGCAGGAACATTCTACCTGGATGATATCGAGCAATCCTCAGGAGCTCCATTCAAGTTGCCAGTTACCTTTGATAATTTGGGATCATATACCTCAGAAATGGTTGCTCCATTTGGAGGGTCATTCGAAGTGGTTGCTAATCCAGATCCATCAGGAGACAACCCTACTGTTACTAACGTAGGAGCATTTACTAAAGGTGGCGGATTATATGAAGGTTTAACTTTCAATCTTGATGAGGCAATAGACTTCTCTACAGATAATAAGACAATGAGCCTTACCCTGTGGTCAGATCAGGAATTCACTGTTCTTTTCAAACTCGAAACCGGAGTTAATGGGGAGCGTTCTAACGAAGTTCGTGCTACTCATACCGGTTCTGGCTGGGAAACACTAACCTTTGATTTCTATAACGCAACCAAGAGTTATATAGACGGAACACAGGGAGTGGGTGAAGCATTTGTTCCAGTTGGACAATATGCATCTTTCTCTGTATTCTTTGCCTTTGAAGCAAATATCGCCGGAACTTTCTACATCGATGATATCATTAGATTGGACGATGCAGGATCTGGTGGTGGTGACGGAGGTGGATCTGGCAGTACTGCTACCAGCTTCCCGGTAGACTTCGAAACCGCTGCAACTGGTGGTCAGGCTGCTAACTGGTCTGTATTTGAAAATGTGGACAACCCTCCACTTGAAATCATATCGAATCCTGATATGACAGGAAACACTTCTGCTACAGTAGCTAAGTTTACTGCGAGACAGGATGGAAACCCATGGGCAGGTACCATTACTCAGTTGCAAAATCCGATCACCTTGAATTCTTCAAATGCTGTTGTTAAGATATGGGTATGGAAATCTGTGATCTCTGATGTAGGTATCAAGTTCGAAAATGCTACTCAGGGATCAACGGGAGAGATTAAAGTGGCAAATACAAAGACCAATGAATGGGAAGAACTTACTTTTGATTTCTCAGCTGTAATAGGGGACGTTAATAATACCAATATTACAGGTCTTGTAGTATTCCCGGATTTCCAGGATAGAAGCCAGGAAAATGTAATTTACTTTGACAATATCACGCTTAACTCAACCTCTGAAGCTGGTTCTGGAGGAGGATCTGCAGCTGCTCCTTCTGCTGCTGCACCGTCTCCAACTATCGATGCGGCCAATGTGCTTTCAATCTATAGTGATGCCTATACAGATCCATCCGGAATAAACTATTTCCCAAACTGGGGACAGAGCACAACTTTAGAAGTTGTTGACTTCAGTGGGAACGAAGCCTTGAAGTATAGCAATGCTAACTACCAGGGAATAGAATTTGGGGAGAGCCTGGATGCTTCAGGATACACAACCGTTCATATAGATATCTGGTCTGGAGATTATACCTCGATTCCATTCTATCTTATCAGTCCCGGACCGAACGAAAGATTTGTTACGTTGAATGTTACTCCTAATCAGTGGACTAGTATTGAGATCCCTTTATCTGACTTTACCAGCCAGGGACTGGACGTTAGCGATCTTTTCCAGATTAAATTTGACGTTCAGCCGGAAGTAGGAGGTACTTTCTATGTAGATAATATTTACTTCCATAACTAGGAAAATTGAGATTATGAGATATTTTAGAATTATTAATATTTTGATCATCAGCATCCTGGCAGTAAGCTGCCAGGAGGATGATCTCAGCCTGGACACGATCCTCGTGCCTACCAATCTTACGGTAACTACCGAGATTAGTGACGATGGCTCGGGACTTGTACATTTTAATGCATCGGCAGAAAACGCCATAACATTTAAATATGTATTTCCTGATGGGACTTCTTCAGTGGCTCCCTCAGGTAGCACTACTAAACGTTTTACCAGAGTTGGTCTTAACGAATACCTGGTAACCGTAGTAGCTTACGGTAAAGGTGCCGTAAGCAGTTCTACAAGTATTGAGATCGAGGTTAGAAGTGACTTTGATGATCCTGAGACCAAGCAACTTCTTACGGGAGGAAGTTCAAAAACCTGGTATGTGGCTTCTGCCCTTCCCGGTCACCTTGGAGTTGGACAAAATGTTGGAGATTCGGGGCCAATTGTGGTTGACGGATTTTTCTCTGCCGCACCCGGTTTTGGTCCTGAATGTTTCTATGATGATCGAATGGTATTTACCTTAAACGAAGACGGCAACATTATTTATGATTATGCCGATTTTGGGGAGTCCTTCGTAAACTGGACCTACACTCCTGAATTTGGAGGTGCAGGTGCACAGTTCTCAGACGAATGTCTTGAAGTGGGAAGTGCAAGTGATGTAACGGTATCTTTGGTGCCTTCTTCAGCTGGAATTCCACCAGATGCTTCTACAGGAACTGTTCTAGAGCTATCAGATGATGCATTCATCAGTTATTATATAGGAGCCAGCGAATATGAGGTTCTGGAAATAACCGAAGATTTCATGTATCTAAGAGCTGTACAGGCAAATGATACCTTCCTGGCCTGGTATATCAAGCTAACTACCGATCCTGACGGAGGTGGTGCATCTGGAGAAGAATTTGAAACTCAGTTTACCGATCTTATCTGGTCTGATGAATTTGAGGGCGATGCACTTGATACCGATAATTGGAACTATGCGATTGGGAACGGTGACAATGGTTGGGGTAATGGTGAGGCTCAGTATTATACTGATTCTGAAGAAAACGCAGATGTTGTGGATGGAAACCTGGTAATTACTGCTAAAAGGCAATCTCAAAGCGGTTTCAATTTTACTTCAGCAAGGCTCACAACCAAAGATAAAGTGGAATTCACTTACGGTAGAGTTGAGGTGCGTGCGCAGCTTCCTGCGGGATCAGGAACCTGGCCTGCCATCTGGATGCTGGGAGAAGGATGGCCGGAGGAATCCTGGCCAGGAGTTGGGGAAATGGATATCATGGAGTTCGTTGGCAACGATCCGGATAGAATCAGTTCAGCTCTTCATTTTCCTGGAAATTCTGGAGGGAATGCGATAGTTGGTGATAGAACTGGTCTTGACGACCTAACGACCGAATTCCACATCTACGAGGTAGAATGGACAGCAGATAAGATAACATTCCTGTTTGACGGAGTTCCTCACCTCGAATTTGATAATAACAGCACTACTCCTTTCCAGGATGATTTTTACTTATTGCTTAATATTGCGATGGGAGGAACCCTGGGAGGAACTATAGGTGCTGAGTTTCAAGAGGCATCCATGTTAGTAGACTACGTTAGGGTTTACCAATAGGATCCCTTGATTATTATTTAATATATCAGATTCCGGGGGCTTTTAAGCTCCCGGAATTTAATTCAATATCATGAAAAAAGGTTTAAAAATACTTACTCTCCTATTTCTCGGAGCAGGATTTTTACATGCTCAAAACTCCGGAATTTCAAGTTCTGTTGAGGATGTGGAAAAGAAAGTGGATTCGGTTCTCGCACTAATGACGCTGGAGGAAAAGGTAGGTCAAATGATCCAGTACAACGGTAGTTGGGATCTTACCGGTCCGGCTTCCGGAACCGGAAATAAACAAAAGGAAGAGCGACTGAAAAAAGGACTCGTAGGTTCCATGTTGAATGTGACTTCTATGGAAGCCATAAGAAATGCTCAGCAGTTAAATATGGAGAATTCAAGGATGAAAATTCCTCTTCTTTTTGGATATGATGTTATACATGGTTACAGGACCATTTTCCCGGTTCCTCTTGCAGAAACTGCGAGCTGGGATATGGAGGCGGCTGAGAGATCTGCAAGGATAGCTGCCCTGGAATCTGTAGCTGAAGGTATTAACTGGACGTTTTCCCCTATGATCGATGTATCGAGGGATGCTCGATGGGGTCGTATCATGGAAGGTTCAGGAGAGGATCCATATTTAACTTCTAAAGTAGGAGTTGCAAAGATCCGCGGATACCAGGGAGATGATCTCGCAGATCCCCTTACCATTGCCGCCACTGCGAAACATTTTGCAGGGTACGGAATGGCAGAAGGAGGTAAGGATTATAATGCCGTGAATATTGGAGAACTTACTCTTCATAATATCGTGCTTCCTCCGTTCAAAGCGGCCGCAAATGCTGGTGTTGCCACCTTCATGAACTCGTTTAATACTATTGATGGTATTCCTGCTACCGGAAGTAAAAGCCTTCAAAGAGAGATACTCAAAGGAAAATGGGACTGGCAGGGATTTGTAGTTTCCGACTGGGCTTCAATTGCCGAGATGGTTCCTCATGGATTTGCAAAAGACAAGGTCCATGCTGCTGAGATCGCTGTAAAGGCAGGTAGTGACATGGATATGGAAGGCGGAGCCTATGAGCTGGCATTGGTAGACCTGGTTGAAAAAGGTGAAGTGGATGAAGCATTGGTGGACGATGCGGTAAAGAGAATTCTAAGGGTGAAGTTTAAAATGGGACTTTTCGACGACCCTTATCGCTATATCGATGCAGATCTTGCCGGTACACTTTCTATGGAAGAACACCGCGCTGCTGCCAGGGATATTGCCAAAAAGTCTATAGTCCTTCTAAAGAACGAGAACGAGCTTTTACCCATAAAATCATCCGTAAATAAAATCGCTGTTATTGGTCCTCTTGCGAACGATAAGGATACTCCTATCGGAAACTGGAGAGCTCAGGGAGAGACCAACTCAGCAGTTTCAGTTCTTGAAGGGATCAGGAACGCCTATGGCGATTCTAAAGATATCACCTATGCCCAGGGAGTTCCTCTGGGAGAAGGAGAAAGAAGCTTCCTTATGCCATTAAAAATAAACGAAGAGGATACCTCTGGAATTTCTGACGCCGTTGAAAAAGCGAAGAATGCAGACCTTGTTATTATGGCAATTGGAGAAGATGCTTTCCAGACAGGAGAAGGCCGTAGTCAGACAGATATTGGTTTCGCAGGCTTACAGAACGAATTGCTTGAAGCCGTGTATGAAGTCAATAAAAACATTGTGATCGTGCTTATAAATGGTAGACCTATGGAGATTACATGGGCAGCCGAAAATATTCCTGCGATCGTTGAAGCTTGGCAGCTTGGCTCAGAGAGTGGTAACGCTATTGCTGATGTGCTTACAGGAAAATATAATCCATCTGGTAAATTACCGGTTTCATTCCCGCGCGCTGTGGGTCAGGAACCTTTATATTATAACCACCTGAATACAGGGAGACCTTCAAACGACATGCACGTGACCTATTCTCATTACACGGATATTAAAAATGGTCCGCTTTATCCTTTTGGTTACGGACTCAGTTATTCAGATTTCGAATATGGAACTCCTGAATTATCCGGTAACGAAATGCAACAGGGCGGTACGTTAACTTTAAGTGTTCCTGTAAAGAATACAGGTTCAGTAAAAGGCAAGGAAACCGTACAGCTTTACCTTCATGACCTTGTTGCTAGTGCAGCAAGACCAATCAAGGAGTTAAAGGGATTCCAGCAGGTAGAACTGCTCCCGGGTGAAGAAAAGACCGTAGAATTTAGCATTGATGAAGAAATGTTGAAGTTCTATACTCCAGCTCATAAATGGGAAGCTGAAGAAGGTGAGTTCGAATTAATGGTAGGAGGAAACTCAAGCGATGTGCAGACCGTTAAATTTAACTTTACGAAATAATGATCAACCTTAGACTTTATATTTTCCTACTTGCTTTTTGTGGATTTTTCATTAATGTTCAGGCTCAAAGCGAGGTGATCTTTGAAGAAGATTTCAATGGAGATAGTCTTGATATGAGCGTTTGGAATTATGAGGAAGGTGATGGATGTCCAAATCTTTGCGGCTGGGGAAATATTGAAGAGCAGGTCTACA
>CAYWAB010000002.1:0-6982 GCA_964456105.1 uncultured Christiangramia sp.
GTCGTTTTTCGCGGTGATAAACACCGTTATTACCCCATTGTTTGGAGTACTTTTAAATGCATTGGAGAGAATATTAAAGAATATTTTTTCAAGCTTTCCTCTATCTGCCCATACTAAGGAGATATTTTTTTCTACTCTAAGGTTCAGTATTATGTTTCTTAATTGTGCTTCCTCCTTGAAGTAATCCAAGCTCTCCTGAGCCAGGGAATCTATGGCAAATTCTGAAATGTTAAGAGGAATTTCATGTAACTGCAGTTTTCTGAAATCCATTAACTCATCGATAAGCCGTTTTAACCTAATACTATTTTTATTGATAGTTTGAAGTTTTCCCTTAAGCTTTCCAGGAAGTTTGTTTTCCTGAAAGATGTCCTGTAATGGACTAAGAATAAGAGTTAAAGGAGTTCTGAATTCATGAGATATATTAGTGAAAAATTGAATTTTCTTGTCGTTTAATGCTTCTTCCTGAAGGCGTCGTTCCCTTTCCTGTTCCAGAATCCTTCTATTCTTAATACGAGAATTAATAAAACGGTAGGCAAGATAGAAGATTGCGCAAAAAAGAAGCACGTATAATGCGATCGCGAAATTAGTAAACCACCAGGGCCGTAAAATTTGAATCTCCAGAGTTGTAGGCTCGGTTTCCCACATCCCGTCACTATTTGTAGCCTTAACCTTAAATATGTAGTTTCCTGCAGGCAAGTTAGTGTAAGTGGCACTTCTGGAATTCTGAACAAAATTCCAATTATCTTCAAAACCCTCAAGATAATAGGCAAAGTGTATTTTATCTGGCCGGGTGAAATCAATAGATGCAAAATCTATTGTAAATACAGATTGGGAATGGTTCAGTGTAATTTTGTCCGTTTGGGAAATTACCTTTTCTAATGGCGAATTTTCTTTTCCAGGCTCAACCGACTGATTAAAAATTTTTAAATCAGTGAAATATACCTGTGACGGATTTTTATTTACGATAAGCTGGGAAGGACTAAAAAAATTAATTCCTTCGTACGACCCTAAATAGATGGTCCCATCCTCGTCTTTATATGCTGTACTGTTATTAAAATCATTACTTAGTAACCCATCGCTTTTGGTAAAATTCTTAAGTATGTTATTTCTCTTGTTTAGTTTAGAGAGCCCATTATTCCCTGCCGCCCAAATAGAACCCTCATCGTCCTGAATAATAGTGGACACGGTTAGCTTTTCAAAGCCACTTTCCTTTTTTATCCATGAAAAAGAATCGGTTTTCATATCGTAAGTAGAAAGGCCTGATCCATCGGTACCTATCCAGATCCTTTTTGAGGAATCTTCATAGATATCAAGAATTTCACTGTTAATAGTCCTTCCACGCGTCTCTCTGTAAAATCTGTCTGACATTACATCAAGCACGTATTTTCCATTATTGACTTTCAATCTAAAAAGACCCTCATTACTTCCAATCCAGATATGATCTTTACTGTCTACATAAACTTTTCTTACGTCGCTATAACTAATCCTTTCCCTTAAGAAGGGCTCATGGTCATAAACAGTAAATCTTTGCGAGTTGGGATCGAAGGAGTGTATACCTCTCGAAAAAGTACCAATCCAAATTGTTGCCTTGGAATCTTCAGAAAAGCTTAGAATTCTGTTAGTCGCTATTTCTCCTTTTGTATTTTCTACATTATAATTCACAAACCTGTTAGAACCATTTTCTAAAAAATAAATTCCATAGTCCCATGTTCCAATCCATATATTTCCTTTACTATCCTTGAATAAAGTTTGGACATCTGGAGAATTCAATCCATTCGCGATAGAGTTCTCATTATTCAGAAGGTGTGTAAAACTATTGGACCTTGGATCATAAACATCTATACCCCCTCCATCCATTCCAATCCATAATCTGCCTTTGTCATCTTTGACAATTCCTGTAACGGAACTGGAATACAGTGAATTTGGATTATTAGGTTTGCTCTCTATATCGGCAAACTTATCATATAGCCTGTCATAGATACCTATTCCATTATTATAATAACCTATCCAGATTCGTTCCTGCTCGTCCAGAAAAAGAGACCAAATAGAATTTGATTGTATTCCTTTCTCATTAAACTTGCTATGGAGATAGTGGTTTAAAACCTGGCCATCTTGGCCAAGCTCAAACATGCCGTCATTTTCGGTACCCACCAAAACAGTTTTACGGGGGGTGGCTAGCAGGGATAAAATTCTTTTGAAAGTTATGGGAAAATGTTCAATTTGGTACCGCCCGTTTTCATTCCCGTCAATTTTGTACAGGCCGGTTTGGGTAGTGCCTATCCACAAAGTTCCTCTGCTATCAACCTCCATTTTTAGGATATGAGCATTGATACTATCCTTTCCGTTGGCGGTCATAAAATAAAGAGGGACTATCCGATTTTCACTTTCGTCAAATTCAAAAAGGCCTTTGTCGGTTCCTACTATAATTCTATTGTCAAATTGTATAATGTTATTAATAAGGAAATTTCTAATTTCTTCTACCCCATTAACTTTGACGGTAGTTGCCACCCGAGTATCAGGATCAATTTTAAAAATCCCATGCTCATGGGTCCCTGCTAAAATATCTCCGTTATGGGTTTCTAAAATAGCGTGAACAGCAGGGGCTGCATCGCTTGAATTATGCTGAAAATTTATATGAATGAAATTATCCAGGTCACGATTATAAAAATCGAGTCCCATTTCTGTACCCACCCATAAACGGTTGTTAGAATCAACCATGGTGATATGGATTAGGGAATGGCTAAGACTGGTAGTGTCATCTTCCCTAAACTGGTAGGTTGTAAAATCAATTCCATTATAACGGTTAAGTCCAAGACCGTAGGTTCCCATATAAATGAATCCCTGGTCGTCCTGAGAAATTGAGGATACGGCCCTATGGGAAGGAATATTAGGAAGAGTCCTGAACTGGTATTTTTTTAATTCGGTGTTTTGCCCAAAACCATAAACAAAAAATAGAAGAAAGAGAGCAAAGATGAATATTGTATTTCCCTCAGAATTCCTATTAAAAAAATCGTCCTTTTTATTTAATCCCATAAAATTTCCTTCTTTTGAAAGAGAACTTGAAAGTGAATCCCTGATAATATAAAATAAGTAACTTTTCAGGAATAAAGTCAGGAAGGCCAAGCAGACATTTTTTTAAGCTCGTAAATAAATTTCCAACTAACATCATCAAACTGTTCAGATTAGATTTTCTAAAATTTTTCAATATTAAAGGAGACCACCAAAAAAAATAGTGGCCATCATCTTTAATACTATTTTAGAAAAACTTTTTTACTTCCAATTATCCGTTCTAAAGGGAGATGCAGGAAAACCTTCCTTATTATAAAGATTAGCCTCGTCTGGGTTATCTGCCCATGCATATCTTACCGCAACCGGATTTTTCACTTTGGAACTTGAAACGATCACTTTATTTCCTGCTATTTTTGCATTTGCCCAAACAAAATTCTTATCGGGTCCTGCAATTGCAAATTCCTTTAAAGGCTGTCCATTCTTAGTGATTAGCCCTTCACCAACATTTTTAAATGAAATGATTATAGAATCTCCTTCTACCTTATACGATTCCATTATAGGCCCCCCGGGGATCTCATTTTCATTATAAGCTACCTTGAAAGCAGCCTGGGCCAGACGATGCCCCACATCCTTTTTATTTAAAGGATGAATGTCATTCCATTCTCCTATATCAATTGCCACGGCCATTCCAGTAGCAGGCACTTGGAGAGTTTGAGTTTGGGCCTCTCTTAAACGCGCCCAATTACTATCCGTCGGATGTTCATAAGATTCCATAAAATTAGCGAGCTGTACAAACAAAAAAGGAAAGTTCTCTGGTTCCTGATCCCACTTCTCCCGCCAGTCACTAATCATATCTTTGAACATAGAAGTGTATTTTTCTGGCTCCCCCGTATTCGATTCGCCCTGATACCAGATCACCCCTTTAATCGTATAGTTTAAAAGCGGGTTTATCATGGCATTAAATAACCCTTCAGGTTTCCATCTGTAAAAGGTCTGGGGCTGCAATGCTTCAGCTTGTGCACCAAGCCTGTACTTCCATGGCCCTTTAAGATCTATTTTTTTATCCCCTAAATTTATCTCATAAGGTTTCTCTGTAATAAATCCTCCGGGTCCTCTTTCGTTAATAATCTTTATACTTATGATATTTTCACCGGATTTTAGGATATCCGCAGGGATATTATATCGCCGTGGTGGATACTTGTAAGTTGTATTTCCTACGAATTTACCATTAACAAATACAGAATCGGCATCTACAATATTTCCCAGTAGCAAGTTTGCATCTTTATTCGCTTCGTTTGGTTCTAATTGAAAACTTTTTCGAAACCATACGATTCCATGAACATCACCCAGATCAGAATCTTTCCAGAAGGAAGGAACATTCATCGTTTTCCAATCAGAATCTTCCAAATCAAAATCTTCCCAATTCTTATCGATTCCTTCATCACGAGCATTGACATCGGCATACCAGTGGCGAATTCTTTCCTGGTCTATTTGTTCCAGGCTGTCTATCACTCCTTCTGGACTCAATCTTTCTACTTCCGAAAGATATTCCGGATATTTTCTCAAAGCATCTTCACTTAGCCAAGACTGCACAGGAGAACCTCCTAAAGCCGAATTTATAAGACCTATTGGGATATCATATCTTTCATGGATCCTTTTCCCAAAGAAATAGGAAACAGCGGAAAAGTCTTCTATATTTTCCCTGTTTACGGGTCTCCATTTTCCTCCGGATAAAACAGTCCTTTCCGTAGCGAGATCATATTCTTTAGGTACTTCAAAGTATCTTATCTCGGGATTATTGGCTGTATCGATCTCATTTTGGTATAAAGGAGAAACCCGGGCCATTGTAGTTTCCATATTAGACTGCCCAGAGCAAAGCCAGACATCCCCAACATAGATATCCTTTAGTTGGATTGAATTAATGCTGCGGAGATCCATAGTAAAAGGCCCTCCGGTTTTTAAATTCTCAATTTCAACGCTCCACTCTCCTTTATTATCTGTAATACTTGAAATTTCAAAACCCTGGAAGCCTACTGTAACATTTTCACCAGGAGAAGCCCAACCCCATATCTTGACTTTAGCATTACGTTGAAGGACCATTCCGTCACTGACTAGTTTAGGGAGGCTGATCTGACTAAAACCTGCACCACCAAAAGCAAGAAATAGGATTAAAATTAAAGAAAACCTAACTGTTTTATTGGATACTGTCATTATCAACCAATGCATTTATTGTTTTAATGCTTCCATCTTCATTAAATTGAAGAGGAGTCATTTTAATACTTCTTAAATAAGTTTTTCCACCGGAAAGTGAACTATCATGAAAGAAAAGGTACCATTTCCCTTCAAACTCCACTATAGAATGATGGTTGGTCCAACCTAGAACCGGTTCTAGTATAACTCCCTGGTATGTAAAAGGACCATAAGGACTATTTCCGGTAGCATATACTATATTATGAGTATCTCCAGTAGAATAAGAAAGATAGTATTTATCGTTCATTTTATGTACCCATGCCGCTTCAAAAAATCTTCGATCATTATCACCTGTTAGTAATTCATTGCCATTTTCATCAAGAATTTTAATATCCTTAGGAGCTTCCGCCAGACTAGTCATATCGCTGCTTAACTTTGCCACTTTGGGTTGTAATGCAGCAGCAGTGTCAGCAGGATAGGTGTCTTCCTCCTGATATTCACCATTTTTCCAACGTTGAAGTTGCCCACCCCAAATTCCACCAAAATAAAGGTAGTACTCATTATCGGTATCCTTGAAAACGGCTGGGTCTATACTATAGGTATTTTCGATAGGCTCAGGCATTGCTTCAAATGGTCCTTCGGGTTGGTCTGCAACAGCAACACCAATTCTAAAAATATCATCTTTATCCTTAGCAGGAAAATATAGGTAATATTTACCGTCCTTTTCTGCTGCATCGGGAGCCCACATCTGGCGCTTTGCCCATGGAACATCTTCTACCTCCAATGCAACTCCGTGATCCTTAACCTCTCCACCTACGCTATCCATGGAATATACATGATAGTCCTTCATATTAAAATGATTTCCTAAATCATCTTCAGGTACACCTGAATCAAAATCGTGACTTGGATAAATATAAATTTTATTGTTGAACACATGAGCAGATGGATCGGCCGTAAAATTATCCACAACCAAGGGTTCGGTTTCAATTTTTATAACAGATTCAGTAGAATCTTTCATTCCAGTTTGATCTTCCATTTCTCCCTCGCTTTTATCATTTTTACACGAAAAGGACATAACAGCTAAAAATGATACAGCTGCTTTAGCATAGAAATTTCTCATAAGATTTAAGATTTTTTTAAGGTTTTGACCCGTTAAAAATAGAAAAAAGTTTAATCAATCGTATTCGTAAAAAAGGAATTTATGTAATAAGTTGATTTACAGGCTTTAATACCGTTATCAAATTTATAATTTATGTTAATTTGTAAGAATTTTTAATATTTTTAACGCAACCGATTGCATCCTATTGAATTTTATTTATATTTATCATATTGAAAGTTTCACTATGGTTTTTTTAATTAATCTACAATTTAACCGAGTTTGAATTATTAACTAACTAAATTAATTGAATATGAAACAAACTAAAACACTAAAATTACAGTGGAGAAATTTTATTTTTCTTTTAGCAATTTTTAGTGGCTTTATTGCAACAGCACAAAATGGAACTACGGTTTCAGGGGTTGTTTCCGATGAAACTGGTCCTTTGCCCGGTGTTACCGTTTTAGTTCAGGGAACCAATAACGGTACCACTACAAATTTTGATGGAGAATATACCTTGAATAATGTTCCTTCCGATGGCACACTTGTATTTAGTTTCCTCGGTTTCCAAACCCAGCAAATTCAAGTAAACGGGCGTACCGAAATCGATGTAGAAATGAGCGAAGATACTGAGTCGCTCGAAGAAGTAGTAGTAATAGGTTACGGTACACAGAGAAGAGAATCGGT
>CAYWAB010000002.1:6992-79334 GCA_964456105.1 uncultured Christiangramia sp.
TCGGTGACCGGTTCTGTTGTTTCTATTAAAGGTGAAGAATTGAACGAGGTTAAAACAGCCAACTTCCAGGAAGCCTTAATAGGTCGCGCAGCAGGTGTTAATATTTCTACAACCAGTACTCGTCCTGGAGCTGCTCCGCAAGTTCGAATTCGTGGTACCCGTTCGCTTTCCGGTAACAACGATCCATTAGTCGTTCTTAATGGTATTCCTTTTTCCGGTGGTTTAAGTGATATCAATCCGAATGACATTGAAAGCCTTGATATTCTTAAAGACGCTTCGGCTACGGCCATTTATGGTTCACGGGGGGCAAATGGTGTTATTCTTATAACTACCAAAAGCGGAAGACAAGGTCAAAAACCGGTATTCTCCTATAATACCTATTATGCGGTCAAAGATGTTTTTTCTAAATATCCAATGATGAGTGGTCCGCAATTAACCCAATTGCGTGCAGATGTTGCTGCAAATAATGATGGTGTTCCAATTTTTGACCTGGCCGGTGATGAAGAGCTTTCCAACAATACAGACTGGCAAGATCTATTATATGAAACTGGTCTTCAAACCACACATGACATTAGCGTTCAGGGAGGTACAGAAACCGGTTCCTATAATATTGGACTTGGTTACTTTAAAGAAACCTCAGTTATTCCCGCTGATGTTTTTGAAAGATATTCACTTAGAGCACAGATTGATCAGGAAGTTGGCTCTTTATTCAGCTTTGGTTTGAATTCGGTTATGAACTTTAACAAAACAAGCAGCATAGTTGGAATCTATGATGTGCTGGCAGCCTCTCCTCTATTGGATCCGTATGATGAAAATGGGGATTTCCTAACCTCTGTAAGGCTTCAAACCCAGGCTGATAACCTTTGGATTCCTACTCGTAATGAGATAAATCGAATTGGAGATGGGAGAAAAAACCAACAATTGGATTATGGTTCTTATAATAATCTTTATGGCCAGGTTAAAATCCCATGGATTGAAGGTTTGAAATACCGCCTTAACCTTGGTTTGAATTTCCGTGCAAGTAGGGATGGAGATTTTACAGGGCGAGGAGTATTTAGCTTTAACCCAGACAATCCATCTACTGCAAGCTATAACAGCTCTATTTTCAGAGATTATGTTATAGAAAATCAATTACTTTTTGACAGGACTTTCGACGAAAAGCATCAGGTAAACTTCGTTGGTTTATTTTCAGCTCAACATTCTGAATTTGATAACGTAGGTCTAAGTGTTCGAAATATTCCGAACGAGAGGTCTTTGTGGTACAACCTGGATTCAGCACTCTCAGAGGATATTACCGGGTATGGCTCAGGTTATTCTGCCACTGGATTACTTTCTTATATGGGAAGGGTAATGTATCAGTACGACGATCGATATTTATTTACTGCCACAGTACGTTCAGACGGATCTTCCAGACTTGCTCCCGGATATAAATGGGTAACATATCCCGCTGTATCCGTTGGATGGAACATTGCTAATGAAAGCTTTATGGAAAATGTGGAAATGGTAGATCTTTTAAAATTCAGAGCTGGTTATGGAGAGACTTCCAACCAAGCTATTGCTCCATTTTCAACTCAAGGTAGACTAAGTCAGGTAAATTATAATTTCGGCAGCAATTTTGCGACAGGTTATTTTGTTTCCCAGTTACCAAACCCCACATTAGGTTGGGAATTTTCTGAGACCTATAACTTCGGTTTGGATTTCAGGATATTGAAAAATCGTCTTTCTGGTGCTGTAGAATACTATATCACCAATACCAATGACATACTTTATGGACTCGGCCTACCAGCTACAGCAGGTGTAGGAAGCGTAACCAGTAATATTGGAGAAACCCAGAACAAAGGTTTTGAAATTACTTTAAACGGTACTATCATTGATAATCCTGATACAGGTTTTAGATGGGATGCGGGTATTAACCTTTACTCTAATAGAAACGAAATTGTTTCCTTAGCTACAGGAGAAGATAGAAACGTTGGTCAATTATGGTTTGTTGGATCTCCGATAAATGTAATCTTTGATCACGAATATATAGGTTTATGGAATGAATCTGATCCGGATTTTCAGTATTTGCAGGCTTACGAGCCAGGAGGTAATGTAGGTATGATCAAAGTTAGATATACTGGAGAATTCAACGAAGATGGTTCACCGGTTAGGCAGATCAATGCGGATGATAGAATTATTCAAGACCCTACCCCAGATTTCCAGGGAGGCTTCAATACTCGTTTAGCTTATAAAAATTTCGGTTTAGATATTGTTGGAACATTCCAAAACGGAGGTCTTCTTTACAGTACCTTATACGGAAGTTCCGGTTATCTAAATTTACTAACTGGAAGAAGAGGAAATGTAGATGTGGATTACTGGACACCAACAAACACAGATGCCAGATATCCTGCTCCAGGTGGGATACAAAGTGGGGACAACCCAAAGTATGGAAGTACATTAGGTTTATTTGACGCATCTTACTTAAAAATTCGTTCCATGACCTTAGGTTATGATTTTGACCAGAAAGTCATTAAAGACTTAGGAATGCAGAGATTACGTATATATGCTTCAGCTCAGAACCCATTTGTATTCTTCTCACCATTCCATGACGAATCAGGTCTGGATCCAGAAATTACCAACTCGTCAGATGGCAACCGAAACTCTGCTACAGATGTGACCAATGTCTCGGCAGGTATTCCTACGATAGGAGCCAATGCTCCATCAACCCGTAATTATTTGGTAGGATTAAACATTTCATTTTAAAAAAAAATATTATGAAGAAAATTAATTTCAGAATTGTACCGATAGCCCTCTTTTTAATGGTATTGGTATTCGGATTGAAATCATGTTCGGAGGATATCTTAGAAGAAAAACCCAGGAGTGTATTCACCCCTGATTTCTTCGAGACTGAACTGGGCGTCCAGGGTGGAATAACCTTTCTATATCAAAATATGAGGTATTTATATGGACAGCCATATTACTATAATTCTCTGGAAACAGGAACTGATGAATACACCTATGCGCAAAGTGCCGATGGTAACTTCTTGACTGCGGATATGTCTGGCCAGGGTAATATTATTTCTGATACCTACACTACCAGTATTGCTTGGAATACAGCATTCCCCGCAATAAACACTGCTAGCGGAATTATTGAAAACGCAGAAGCCGTAGGTCTGGATCCTTCCCTTATCGCCGAAGCAAGATTTTTCCGTGCTTTCAATTATTTCCTGCTTGTACAGCAATATGGGGGTGTACCATTGGATCTGGGTTCGGGAGAATTAGCATTTAACAGTTCAGTAGTGAGGACTTCCGTTCGTAATACCGTACCTGAAGTTTATACGAAAGCTATTTTTCCAGATTTGGAGCAGGCTGTTAACGATTTACCTGTAAATCCAAGATTAACAGGAACCGCAACGAAGAATGTAGCAAGACTTCAATTAGCCTATGCTTATTTAACATATGGTTGGTGGTTAGAAAACCCGAATAATATCCCGACCTATCCAGAAACTTCCAGGACAGATCCTGATGGGAATGACGCCTCTTATTACTTCCAGCAAGCTTATAATTTAGCCGTAGAAGGAATTGAGAATCCGGGCCCATATTCATTACTGGAATATTTTTACGACGTGCATCTTGGATCGAATGATCGTAACAGTGAATGGATGCTTTATGCTGATCGTACCGAGGAAAGCCAGATTTATAACGGAGCAGATTTAGGATGGAGTGGTACTGGTGGTAGTGCTAATACCGCTGTCTGGATGGTTACTCCTAACTATACCACAATTAGCGTAGATGGTGTCGCAGCAGTACAACGTGAAGCGGCCCAAAGTTATGGTAGACCATGGACTCGTATGGCGCCACCAGTAGAAGTACTTACGGAGACCTTCGACAACAAGGATATGGATTCCCGTTATGATGGAACCTTTGTTTCAAGCTATAGAGGTAACTGGGATAAAGGTGGTGTAAACGTACCTACCCTAACCGCCGCCAATGGTTTGGAAATAGAACCAGGAGATGCAGTAGTTTCATTTTTAGATGAACATAATGATGCCGTTGTGTACGTTAACGGAGCAAATATTGGAGGTGGTGAGATCCCAGGAAGATCAGATTACGTAATCAACCCTGATGAGATCAACAGAAGATTTTATCCCGGGCTATGGAAGCTTGGAACTTATCGTACCGATAATGCAGGTGGTCTAGGACAGCCTAATGGCGCCTTAACTCGTCCTTTCCCTATAGCCAAATATTCTGAATTCTACTTGGTTGCCGCGGAAGCAGCAGTAAAAGGCGCAACCGGAAGTTATTCTGCTTATGATCTTGTTAATGTAATTAGATCTCGAGCAGGAAACTGGCGCTTTGATAATGGAGAACAGGAAGAAAGAATGGAAGATTTCAGCGATGAACTAGTTGCCGCAACTCCATTGGATATAGATATAGATTATATTTTAATGGAACGCTCACGTGAGTATTTCGGAGAGCAAAAAAGATGGCTGGATCTAGTTCGCACAC
Source organism: uncultured Christiangramia sp. (assembly GCA_964456105.1). Classification (GTDB taxonomy): domain Bacteria; phylum Bacteroidota; class Bacteroidia; order Flavobacteriales; family Flavobacteriaceae; genus Christiangramia. Next base: position 11,481 of record CAYWAB010000002.1, read on the forward strand.
AGAAATGGGGTGAATTTGCCGCTACCTATACCATTGCTGGCAATTCAGCGACAGACCATAATCCTCAAACATTTACCAGAACAATTGAAGATTATCATTATTTGAGGCCAATCCCTCAAAGTCAATTAGATGATCTGGACATGACAGAGGAGGAAAAAGATGCGTACCAGAATCCTGGATACAGATAGTTTAGTTTTAGTTGTTGTTAATATTCAAAGAGAGTTTTACATATTGAGTTAGTCTGTAAAATTCAATGCTACAAAAAGGTTGCCTTAATAAATTAGGCAACCTTTTTTTATCTTGGCAGTAATGAAAATGCAAAAACTCTTCAACTTCATTAAACATTTCGCTTCAATTAAATGAATATACTAGGTATCTCTGCTTATTACCATGATTCGGCTGCCGCCATAATTTCAGATGGAAAAGTTTTATACGCCGTGCAGGAAGAACGCTTTAGTCGAATAAAGAATGATGCCTCTTTTCCGGAAGAATCGATTAAATTCTGCCTTAATGAATCGGGTTTAAATTTTAATGATATTGATGCTATAGCATTTTATGATAAGCCCTTTTTGAAATTCGAAAGACTTCTTGAAACTTATTACGCATTTGCACCAGCCGGTTTTAAATCTTTCGTAAAAGCTATGCCGCTTTGGCTAAAGGAAAAGCTCTTCATCAAACAGATCATAAGGAAAAGATTAAAAAAGTTAAATTCCAACTTTATAACTTCTGAAATAGATATACTTTTTCCCGAGCATCACCTCTCACATATAGCCAGTGCATTTTATACCTCACCTTTTAAAAGTAGTGCCTTTTTAACTATTGATGGAGTTGGCGAATGGACAACTACATCCTACGGTATGGCATGCGGTGAAAAGGGAATAAAAATTTTAGGGGAACTGCAGTTTCCGGATTCTTTAGGTTTATTTTATTCTTCATTTACCTATTTTCTGGGATTCGAGGTGAATAAAGGAGAGTATAAAATGATGGGGCTTGCACCATACAGCAATATAAAATTTGAACGAGTTAAGCACTTTATTTCTTTGATCAAGGAAAAGCTGGTAGATATCAAAGATGATGGTTCCATTAAACTTGACCGAGAGTATTTTGAATTTCCTGTTGGACTAAGGATGGTTGATCCAAAAAAATGGGAAAAATTGTTCGGAATTAAAAAAAGGGAGCAGGAGGACAGTATAACCCAAATCCATGCTGACCTTGCTTTCGCCGCACAGAAAGTTCTGGAGGAGATTCTAATTAAACTGGCAGAGTTCATTAAACAGCAAACTAATGCTGATTATCTTTGCCTTGCTGGAGGCGTGGCGCTTAATTGTGTGGCAAATTCTGTGCTATACGAAAAGAAAATTTTTAAAGACATTTATATTCAGCCGGCCGCAGGTGATGCAGGCGGATCGATAGGTGCTGCTCTGGCTGCTTATTTTTTAAAAGCCAAGACTGTTTTCAATGGTTTAGAAGCACCTTTTAATAACTTGCTCGGTCCGCGCTATGGTAATCTTGAAATTGAGCGTGTTTTAAAAAAATATAAATGCAATTTCCAGTACTTTGATTCTACTGATGCATTAATTGAGAAAATCGCAAACTTTATCGCTGAAAAAAAAGTGGTGGGCTGGTTTAGCGGAAGAACAGAATTTGGGCCGCGAGCATTAGGTAATAGAAGTATTTTGGCTGATGCCAGCGATCCAGAAATGCAATCTAAACTGAATTTAAAAATTAAGTTTAGAGAAAGTTTCAGACCTTTTGCTCCAGCCGTATGTGAGGAAGATTTTGATGACTATTTTGAAGAAGGCAAACACTCACATTATATGTTATTCACAAATCAGGTCAAACGATCAATGGATGAACAACTGCCTGATGATTTTGATGATCTAAGCCTGGAAGAAAAGCGTAACATCCCGAAATCTGCTCTTCCCGCGATCACACATACAGATTTTTCAGCTAGAGTTCAGGTAGTAAACCAGCAAATGAATCCAAGATTCTGGAGCCTTATTCAGGCTTATAAAAGACTGACTGGCAAGGCTGTGATAATAAACACCAGTTTCAACGTTAAGGACGAGCCCATTGTTAATACCCCTGAAAATGCCTACCTTTGTTTTAAGAATTCAGGCATCGATATACTGGTGATAGAGAATTATTTAATCCAAAAGTAAATGGAGTTTATAAAGGAATTTCTGCTTTTTTTAAAGGAACGCAAAAAATGGTGGTTAGTACCATTAATTGTAATTTTTGTGATCTTAGGAGGCTTAATATTCTTAACAAAGGGATCTGCTTTAGCTCCTTTTATCTACAGCCTTTTCTAGTGAAAAAATCCAAAGCCTTTGAAACCATAATAGTTTTAGCCCTCGTTGCGATTATCGGCTTCCTTATTTATGAGCAGAAATGGCTCCTTTATTTATCATTAGTATTATTGCTCATCCCTGTGATTTCCATCAAGATAAGCATAGGAATCGCCAAGATCTGGTTTATTTTTTCTGAATATTTCGGATTATTAATGAACGCTATAATAATGTTCATTTGCTTTTACCTCTTCCTGGTGCCACTTTCGTTTCTTCAGAAAATGTTTGGAAAAAACCAGCTATTAAAAAAGGAGGGCGGTGACAGCTATTTCCATAAAAGGAATCACCTATTTACCAGAGATGATATCCAAAAACCCTGGTAAGGGCTTTATTTTAACTGATCTCTTTTTTCGAAATAGAATTTTGCACACTCAGGATCATTCATTTCCAGGCAAATATTGCCTGCCATTTCATAAACTCTATACTGTTCTGAAAATTCAGATATCAAAGATTGTGCGACCCGAAGTGCATTTTTGAAATCTCCATCTTTTTTATAGGTGTGATAAGCCTCTCTCATTACATCTTCCCAGGTTTCCCTACCTGAATAAAGAGCAATGGCTTTCTTCTCTTCGTACGTAGGAGAAACAATGGAATGATAGGTCCTTACCGGATTCTTGCCACTCATATTTAAAACGTAAGGCCAGGATTGCTTTAAATCCTCTACAATCAGTTTTCCCCTGATGGAATCTATTTGCGTAATAGGAATATCCTGTATAGCCTCTTCATAAGGGATGAAATTTTCCCAATTATCCAAAAATCGTAATTCCTTTAATTTATTGTAAAGAGCATCGGCAATGATAAAATTCCCTTTCACATTTGGATGCACATGCTCCGTCATTAATTCATTACCAATAATTCCGTTTTCAGAATGCGTCTGGAAAATTTCTTTAGTATCTACAAGATAAATACCCTCCTGTCTCGATAATTCGCTAATGATCTCATTCAATTCATCCGGAGCGCGAAACCTGAGCAAGTCAAGTTCTTTAGCGATATGAAAATATTTTTTAGCAGAATCAATTTCCTTATCAAAATAGAATTCGCCAAGCCTATAAGCCGCATTGGCATTTTTTTCGGCAATTGCTGAGGCTGATTTCAAATCATTTTTTTCCAGGGCTTTTTCAAATTCAATATCTTTAAATTCATTACTTATAAAGGGAGGGATATCCTTTTCATTGGATACTAACGTAGATAAGATAACAGGAATTTCGTGGGACTGATATTTAGAAATGATCTTTTCTAAATTACTTTTAAATTGATTTATACCCGATTCATACACTTCAGAGTTATATGGAATTTGTTGGTCTCTGGCCATCACCTCCATTAAAGTTGTTTCTCCCACTTTATAACCTGCCTTGCCGCCGGATTGGAAAATTTGGGAGTAGGCATTTTCAAGCAATTGAAAAAAACGCAGGTTCTTTAACTTTAAATAGGTTCTAACCAAAAATGGATGTTTCCCCATGAAAACTGCCGATCCGGCACCAAGTGCTCCATAATATTCATTATGTCCCGCATATATAATTACAAGATCTGGCTTCTGATCAATTAATTTATCGGTTAGATCCCACAAGGTATAGGAATTAACTGCGGTAATTCCAGTGTTTATAATCTCAATATTCTTTTCAGGAAAGGTTCTGGACAACCGGTGCTTTAAAATCCTCGGAAAAGAACCATTTCGATAAAAAGGAAACCCAACGGCCGTGGAAGCACCCTGGACGAATACCCGGAAAGTATTATCCGTTTTATCCTTTAAAAATACGTCAGATTGATTATCAGAATTAAAGCCTGTGTTTTGAAAATATTTTTTGGATACCTCGGAATTCATCACATAGTACTCCGTGTCATTTTCAGAAGTAATTTTATTGAATAATTCATAGTGCTCACCATATCCTACCATTCTAAGGACTATCTCTATGATGATAATTAGAAAAACCGGAAGGCTAATGGCTAAAACTTTAAAAGCGGTATTTTTTTTCAAGGGCTGCTGATTTACATTGAATCTGTGGAAATCTGACAAGATAGAACCTGATTTATTTTAAAAATTTCCTTTTTATAATTTTTACACAATCGGTTGCACAAATAAGTAATAAAGTATGTTTATTCACAAATTCATTATTATATTTAAAATTATCTTAATTTTTTGAAATGGAGCCTAATTTTAGACTTTTCCCATATCTAGTATGCCTTATATTTCTTGTTTCCTGTAGTGAAAACAATAAAATCTCAAAGAAAACTGCCAGCGGGGATCATCTTTTTACATTAGTTCCTAATGAGCAAACAAATATTCATTTTAAGAATTCGGTAGAAGAAACTGCTGAATTTAATGTCTTGAATTATTACTATACCTATAATGGTGGAGGTGTGGCCATAGGAGATGTAAATAATGACGGCCTTGAGGACATCTATTTTACATCAAATCAAAAATCTAATAAACTTTACCTGAATAAAGGGGATTTAAAATTTGAAGATATTACCGAATCCGCCGGCGTAGAAGATGCTGAGGGATGGACAACCGGTGTAAATATGATAGACATCAATAACGACGGGTGGATGGATATTTATGTATGTAAATCGGCTTCCTTGGATAATAATTCTCTACGTAAAAATAAGCTTTTCATAAACCAGAAAGATGGAACCTTTAAGGAAGAGGCCAAAAATTGGGGCCTGGATGATGATGGATTCTCAATTCAGTCCTACTTTTTTGATTATGATAAGGATGGTGATCTGGATATGTATCTTATAAATCATAGAGTGGACTTTCTTAATTCTGTAAATCTCGATGCCATCCTGAAGGATCAGGATTTCTTTCCACAAACTTCAGATCATTTATACAGGAACGATGGCGATAAGTTTACCGATGTCACCATTAACAGCGGTATTATGAATAAGGAATTTAGTTTAAGTGCATCTATAGGTGATTTCAACAACGACGGCTGGCCAGATGTTTACGTAGCAAACGATTTTATAACTCCGGATAAATTATATATCAATAACAAGAACGGTACTTTTTCCAATCAAATAAATACTCGTTTTAAACATATTTCTTATAGCAGCATGGGATCGGATATGGCAGATATCAATAACGATCTTTTACCTGATCTATTGGTTCTGGATATGTCGGCTGAGGATCATAGCCGTGGAAAGCAAAATATGCCCAGCATGAACACCAGTGGCTTCTGGTATATCGTGAATTCGGGATATCATTATCCTTATATGTCCAATATCCTGCATTTAAATAATGGAAACGGATATTTCAGCGATATTGCGCAGCTGGCCGGGATCTCCAAGACCGATTGGAGTTGGGGGCCACTTTTAGCAGATTTTGATGGAGACGGATTTAAAGACGTATTTGTCACCAATGGTATAAAAAGAGAAATCGCAAACCAGGATTTTGGGACTTTCCTGGACACCCAACAGGATTCTCTTAAACATATGTCGATTCATCAGGTATTGGACAAAATGCCATCGGAGAAGCTTCAGAACTATGTTTTTAAAAATAACGCAGATCTTTCCTTTACTAATAAGATAACCGATTGGGGATTCGACCAAGCTGTAAACTCCAACGGGGCAGCATATGCCGACCTCGACAATGACGGCGATCTGGATATCGTAGTCAATAATCTAGAAGATGAGGCGAATATTTACCGGAATAATTCTACAAGTAATTTCCTAAACATAAATCTGGTAGGAAACACCAAAAATATTAATGCTATTGGTGCAAAAGTCAAGATAATTACCGACAGCCTCATGCAGTACCAGGAGCTTTTTCTCTCGAGAGGTTACCAGTCTTCTGTCTCGCCGGTATTGAATTTCGGGATTGGAGAAGAAAGCAATATAAAGCGCATCGAGGTAACCTGGAATGACGGAAGTATTTCTGTTGACGAGAATGTACAGGCAAACCAAACAATTACCTTCCATCAACAAGAATCCGAAGCCAAAGTCAGTGAATCTCAGTATGAATTTGCAAATAATTTCAAGAGGGTAAATCCAGAATCTTTAGGATTAAATTATAAACATGAAGAGAACGATTTCAATGATTTTTCCCTCCAGGTACTTTTACCTCAAAAACAATCAGGAAAGGGGCCGGCGTTTGCAGAGGCCGATGTTAATGGGGACGGCTTAACCGATTTATATTTAGGTGGAGCATTAGATCAGCCTGGAGAATTGTACCTCCAAAATGCTAACGGCAGATTTCAGAAAAAAAATATCCCGGTTTTCGAAAAGGATAAAGGTTTCGAGGACAATGGAGCCCATTTCTTCGATGCCAATTCCGATGGAAACCCAGATCTCTATATCACCAGTGGTGGTTACGAATTAAAGGAAGATGATTCCCTTTTGCAGGACCGCCTTTATATCAATGACGGGCAAGGGAATTTTTCAAGGTCTAATAATTTACCAAAGATGTTAACTAGCACTAAAGCCGTGGTTTCTATGGATTTTGATGAAGACGGTGATATGGATCTGTTTGTGGCAGGGCATCTAATTCCTGGAAAATACCCGTTACCGGCCAGGTCTTATGTACTGGAAAACAATAAAGGAGTGTTCACTGATGTCACCGCAAGGGTTGCTCCAGATTTTTCTGAGTTAGGAATTGTAAACGACCTCATCGCTACCGATTATGATAATGATAAGGATCTTGATTTAATGGTAGCAGGAGAATGGATGCCACTTATCCTTTTTAAGAACGAGGATAAAAAGTTCTCAATTGCAAACATCCCATCTTTGGAAGATACTGAAGGCTGGTGGAATACAATTGCCCAGGTAGATTTTGATAATGATGGTGATATGGATTATTTCGCAGGAAATATTGGCGGAAATAATAAATACCATCCCACCCTGGAAAAGCCTCTTTACATATACGGCAAGGATCTGGAGGATGATGAGAATTACGATATGTTCTTAAGTAAATTATACAAAGGTAATCTGGTACCCGTAAGGGGAAAGGAATGCTCCTCTACCCAGAATCCCTTCGTAAGTCAGAAAATCCAATCCTATGAAGAGTTCGCTAATTCAACCTTAGCAGATATTTATGGTGAAAAGGTTCTGGAAAGCTCTTACCATAAAAAGGTGACAGAATTTGAATCCGTTTATCTAGAAAATACTGGTAATGGTAACTTTAAAATAAAACATCTGCCTAATTATGCCCAATTAGGCCCAACAATGGCCTTTGCATTTACCGATGTTAACAAGGACAATATTCTGGATGTCATAGGGATAGGGGCGATACATGAGGCCGAGGTAGAGACGGTACGCTACGATTCCAACATAGGCTACGTGCTTTTAGGAGATTCTAAAGGTGGATTCAGACCTTACAAGGATATAAATTTCTATAACGATCTTAACGCAAAGAAAATGAAACTGGTAAACATCCAGGATCAACCCCATCTGATAATAGCTAATAATGACAGGCCATTAACCATATTCAGAATAAATTAATGGTGCTGGTGGCCGGAATTACCGGTGTTAAATGAGATTTGTGGAAGATCGAGTTTTTGAATATCGCCACCTTCTGTGATCTTTATTGTTTGATTAATTTCCACATCCTTGAATATGGAAACGGGCTTTGCTGAAAAAGGCCATTTTATCTGGATTTCTTTAATGACCTCAGCCTTGCCCAGCCCAATTTCAGCCATCAGGCTATTACCGCCGAAACTGGCCCCGGTATCAACTGTGTTATAGATTTTCCTTTCCTCATTATTCTCCTCAATGCTAATAATAATCTTTGCCCCTATTGCAGAGCGATTACTCTGTTTTCCTTCAAGAATTATATTAATCCAATTATTCTTATTTCCCATTGGATTTTCAAAAAGTAAGTTTCTAAAGACATCCCCTTCCACTGCTCCTCCCATCACGGTGTAAATATCCTGGTCTCCATCCATATCCATATCTCCAAAACCTATGGCATGACCTTTTTGAATATGTCCAAATCCTCCGCTATAGGTAACATCTTCAAAGCGGCTCCCATTTACATTATGATACATTTTATTGGGCACTATCGAGAAAAAATCAGGATCGCCTGTAGCCAGATAGAAATCCAGAAAACCATCATTATCCAGATCACCAAAATTACATCCCATTGTAGCTACAGGCTCGGTTAAGTTGGTTTTTAGAGAAACTTCGGTAAAAGTGTTATCTCCGTTGTTCTGGTACAAAAAAGGCCGGTAATCAGAATTATTATTCCTGATATTCCGAAGAATCATTTCTGAAGGCAGGATTTCTGAAGAAGAATATCCGGAAACGAAAATATCCTCAAATCCATCATTATTATAATCAAAGAACCAGGTGGGAAAGCTTAATTTCGGTTCAGACACCCCAGCACTCTTATCGGCGATTTTGAAAGATGGCTTTCCGGTTTCCATGGTGGTATTTATGTATAGCGTGTTGAAACCATCATAATCTGATAAATAAAAATCGGGATATAGATCATTGTTAATGTCACCACTGGCAATACCTTTAAAAAAACCGGGAACCGTGATCCCGGCCTCCCTGGCTATATCCGTAAAAGTACCGTCTCTGTTATTCAAAAATAACTCACAGTAACTTTTCTTAGCTTCAGACCATTCGTTAGCCACGAAAAGGTCTAACCAGCCATCCAGGTTAACATCCGCCCAAACGGCGGTTTGAGTTGGATTCAAGGAATAAATTCCTGATTCCTTGGTGACATCTGTAAAAGTTCCGTCCCCGTTATTCCGCATCAGGGAATTTGGGATACTTCCAAAAACCGATAACCAGGCTCCTCTTAAAATGATAAAATCCAGGTGTCCGTCATTATTAAAATCGGCATGCCTTAAATTCAAACCGCCTGTTACTCCATTTAAGCCGGCAGCTTCCGTTTTATCACTAAAACCTCCCTTTTTATCATTTTCAAAATATCTTATCTGGTCGTCCAGACCCCAGGAAGAAGCTATTATATCAAGATAACCGTCCCCATTGAAATCGTCTACACAGGTTCCCCCCGACTTCAAATTCACATCGACTCCAAGAGGCATGGCTATATCTTTAAAGCGAGGAAAGTCTGCGGAACCTGAAAAATAAGATTCAGGAATCCTGAATTTCTGCGGAACTTTTTCGGGATATTGGCCCAATGTCATATTGGCTATATTAAGCAAATACTGGCATTCAAGATCATCTGGATTTTCAGCAAGCAAATCCTCGAGCATGGCAATTGAGCGCTGAGCTCCCTCTTTATTAATATGCTGCCCCCTTTTTGAAAGAGGTATGATACAGGATTCTTCTGAATGGTTTGCAAGGCAGTTTTCCTGCTCTGCTTTTCTCATATAAGCAATGGCCAGCTGTTTTTTAATAAAATAAACCAGTTCTTTTTTAGACCTCACATTGGTATCCTCAATAACCTCTAAAACCTCTTCCAAAACTGAAATAGATTTATCTGTCTTACCTGCATTAAGTAGTTCCATACCGTAAGTAAGCAATAAATTCAGTTTTTCTCCTCCTCTTGCATATTGAAGGCGCCCTTCTAAAGCCTTTACCTTTTTGTTATTGAAGATATAGGGGACAAGTTCTACATTAATTCCCGATGCTATCTTGTTTATATCCTCTATCATTAGCTGAGTAGAACTAGCCTTTGATGAGGTTACTTTGGATTTTGCCTTTAAATTAGAAGTTGCATCCTTATCGGCATTCTTACAGCCGGAAACTAGAAGAGCAATCAGGATAATAACCCGAAAAATTCCATTATGAAATACTGATGATTTTTTCATTAATATGCGCTCGAGAATTAAAGATCAGGGTTCTGTCCTTTTAATCCATCAAGAAATCCAGCAAATGCAGGTTTTCGGTTAAAGTTATCATTAAAAAGCAGAGGCCATTCAGTGCCATTATCATACAACCAGCTATCCTGGTCTCGAACACCCCAGATTGTTATTCCAAATCTCTGATTAGAAGGTACTAAAGTTGTGTAATAATAGGAAACTCTTTGATACTGTTTTTTCTGTGCCATAGCTCTTTCTGAGGTAAAATTAGTAACACCGTTATCATAGTTTACCTTGACGTCTAGTTCTGAAATATGTACAAGCAAACCGGTATCCGCAATTTCCTGTATCGCCAAGGGCAAATCGCTACCTGGCCAGTTATGGTTCAGGTGCATTTGCATTCCTATGCCATCAATAGGAATATCATTGGCTTCAAAATCACTTACCATATTCAAAATTGCCTGTCTTTTTGTTGGCCCTCCGGCTATATTATAATCGTTGTAAAATAACTTAACCTCTGGGTCAGCCTCTCTTGCCCATTTAAAAACCTTCTGAATATAATCGTTGCCCATGCGCTGTGTAAACAACGTAGACCTAACCTCTGCACCGTCAAAATATTCATTGACGACGTCCCAGCTTCGTACGATGGAATTCCCGTTTGCATCTTTTTCTTCCGCAAAATGTGCCACCGTGGTTTTGACGTAATTTTCTATATGTGCTTCGAATTCCTCATCGGTTCCCGAAAAATTCTCAAGCCAATCGGGAATCGCATATTCCGGGTGCCAGATAAGCGCATGGCCATGGACTCGAAGTCCGTTCTCCTTCGCATATGCTACGATCTCATCCCCAAGGGAAAAATCAAAATTTTCCGGGCCATCAAATATTGCATACATCTTCATGTCGTTCTCTGCCGTGATGCTATTGAAATTTTCGAGTAATATATTTCTGAACTTCACATCACTGGAACCTATTGAATGAAGCCTGCTTGCAGAAACTATATTCCCTACAGGAAAATCAGCAAAGTCCTTCAAATATTCCAATTCCTCTGCAGGGGGATTGTCCGGTAATGTTGCACTATCATCTGAAGTACTGCAGCTAAAATTGAAAAAAATAAGCATAATCAGCACGAACTTCAAGTTCACAGGAATGTTAGTAATCTTTGAGATCATTACGCAATTGATTTTTGATATATTAAGTTTTAATCTAAATAAAGATTAAAGTAAGCCTAGGATTAAATTTTATTCCTAAAAAAAACAGGTAGTGCCAGAAAAGCATCTACCTGTTTCCTTATGAATTTCGATGATCGCAAAAACCTGCAGACTCACCGATGTTGAAAATGCTTATTTAATAAGAATTTGCAATGATTTGCTCAAATAATTCCTGCTTACCACTAATCTGCTTTGGCTCCCCATTTTTCCTGGCGATTGCACTTAGATCTTCTAAAGAAAGTTGGCCATTTTCAAATTTGGCTCCATTCCCGCTGTCGAAAGATTCATAGCGTTCTTTTCTAAGTTTTTTATAATCTGAATTCTCCAGAATTTCATTTGCGCAAATCAATCCACGAGCAAAAACGTCCATTCCTGCAATGTGAGCAATGAATTTATCTTCAAGGTCAGTAGAATTTCTTCTCACTTTCGCGTCAAAATTAATTCCACCTCCCTGGATTCCACCACCTTCAAGAATAATCAGCATCGCCTGAGTAATTTCGAAAAGATCTATCGGAAACTGGTCAGTATCCCACCCGTTCTGATAATCTCCCCGGTTAGCATCTATACTTCCCAGCATACCTGCATCTACCGCTACCTGCAATTCATGTTCAAAGGTATGGCCCGCAAGGGTGGCATGGTTAACCTCCAGGTTAAGTTTAAAATCGTCCTGAAGACCATATTTGTTAATGAAAGCAAGTGAGGTTGCAGCATCATAATCATACTGATGTTTAGTCGGCTCCATAGGTTTAGGTTCAATAAAGAAGTTTCCTTTGAATCCCTGCTTCCTTGCGTAATCCTTACAAGTATTAAGAAACTGACCTAAATGGTCCTGTTCTCTTTTCATATCGGTATTCAATAGGCTCATATAACCTTCTCTACCACCCCAGAAAACGTAATTTTCACCTCCTAAAGCTATAGTTGCATCAAGTGCTATTTTAGCCTGACCTCCGGCATAGGCAAGAACATCAAAATTCGGATTCGTAGCTGCACCGTTCATATACCGTGGATTACTGAATAAGTTGGAAGTTCCCCAAAGTAACTTGATCCCACTATCTTTCTGTTTTTGTTTGGCATATTCTACCATAGTCTGGATCCTTTTTTCGAATTCAGCTAAAGTAGGTGCCTCGTCTACTACATCCACATCATGGAAACAATAGTAAGGCATTCCTAGTTTCGTCATGAATTCGAATGCTGCATCCATTTTATCCTTTGCTCGTTTTATGGGATCATCACTTTTATCCCAGGCAAAGGTTTCGGTACCCGGACCAAAAGGATCAGCTCCAGTATTATTAAAAGTGTGCCAGTAGGCAGTGGCAAAACGTAAATGTTCTTTTAAAGTCTTTCCGGCCACTTTTCTGTTCTCATCATACCACTTGAAAGCCATAGGATTTTTACTCTCTCTACCTTCAAATTGTATCTTATCGATATTCTTAAAAAATTTACCTTCTGTTGTCATAATTAATTCTCTTGAATTTTAATTTTTTGTTTCCAATTTTCATAAATCTCCTTGTACTCTGAGATTAACTCAGATTTTGGCTCAATCGTTTCCAAACATTTTAAATCTCCAAAAGCCTCGTCAAGACTTTTATAGAATCCAAATCCATAAGCGGCTCCCCTGGCCGCTCCTTCAGCCCCCGAAGTGTTATAAAGTTCTAAGGTGCTTCCGGTGGTATTACAGAAAATTTCTCGGAATACCGGACTTAAAAACAGGTTTGCTTTACCTGCACGAACCACATTTCCGGAAGTGCCAAGATTTTTCATCAGATCAAAACCGTAGTTCATGGCAAAAACAATTCCTTCACAGGCGGACCTTACCACGTGTTCTGGTTTGTGAATATTGAAATTCAGATTCTCGATACCAGAATTAGCCTTTTTATTCTCAAAAATTCGTTCAACTCCATTCCCAAAGGGATAGAAGAGTAATTTTTCGCTTCCAGGTCTTACCTTCGCCGCCATCTCATTAAGCAATTCATAAGAAACCAGGCCCTGGTTACCAACTGATACAAGCTTTCTTAACCACTGATAAAGAATTCCGGAACCGTTTATACATAGCATCACCCCGTTGCTTTTTTGCTCTGTACTGTTATTTACATGCAAAAAAGTATTTATCCTGCTTTGATCGTCATAAATATCCTTGTCACTTACAGCATACACCACTGCCGATGTGCCTGCAGTTGTAGCTATTTCACCCGGGTTTAAGACATTAAGGGAAAAGGCATTATTGGGTTGGTCCCCAGCTCTATAAGTGATCTTAACCTCTGGACTTAATCCTAATTCTTCTGCAATACTTTTACTGATCTGGGCCTGTTCTCCAAAATTGTCTACAATTTCCGGAACCATCTCGCGGGACAATCCCATTTTTTCAAGTACTATGGTTGCTAGCTCAGCCTTAGGAAAATTCCATAAAGCAGCCTCAGACAAACCAGATTTAGTGGTTTGGGGAATTCCAGACAGTTTCGCTGCAATATAATCTCCAGGCAGCATCATATACTTAGCCTTAGAATATATCTCGGGCTGGTTGTCCTTAACCCATTTTAATTTGGAAGCAGTAAAATTACCCGGGCTACCAAGAATTTGTTGCTGGGAATTACTCTTGCCAATTCGTTCTAATGCTTCATTTCCTATACCTACCGCCCGACTATCACACCAGATAATCGAGGACCTTACCGGCTTAAGATTTTCATCTGTAAGTACAAGGCCATGCATTTGATAAGCAATCCCTATGGCCTGGATTCTTGACAGCTCAATACCATGCTTCGAAGAAAGGCCATGAATTCCTTCTTTGACATACTTCCACCATAACTCAGGATCCTGCTCAGCCCAACCAAATTTGGGTGCATTTATTTCCATTTCCGATTCCGGCAGCATAATCGAACAGATTACGGTTCCATCTTCGGCATTGAATACCGATAATTTAACAGAAGAACTCCCTAAATCTATACCTAAAAACAACATATTCTTTTCTGTATTTTTATCAACTTAGTCACCGTTAAAGAAAATCATAATTGCTGCCACGATTGCTAAAACAATAATGGTTATGAGAATATCTTTCCAATTGTAACTCGCTTTATTATTTTTCTTCTCTTCCTCTGTTATAGTAGAGAATGTCATATTCAGTAATTTCTCTTCACTAGGCTCTTTGGTCAATAAGCTTACCACGATAAGCAGGATAATACAGAAGAGAAAGAACCAGGCCCCGAAGGACAAGAAGTTCATATCGCCGAGATAGAACAACAAACCGTCTGGATCCAGACTGGTTTTGATGATTTCAAGGAAAATTCTGCTTCCACCGGCAATCAGTCCTACCACAAGGGTTGTAAAAGCCGCGGTTGCGTTTATTCTCTTATAAAAAATACCCAATAAGAAAACCGCAGTTATAGGTGGAGCTATATAAGACTGTACACTTTGAAGATACTCATATAATACTCCTGAAATATTAGCCATGATCGGGATCCAGATAATTCCTATAATCACTACGACCACGGTTGCAATTTGCCCAGTACGAACCAGTTTTTTCTCAGGTGTATTAGGCCTAAGTTTTTTATAAATATCAACAGTGAATAAGGTGGAACAGGAGTTAAATACCGAAGCAAGGGAACTCATAAGAGCTGCTAACAAACCGGCTGCAACCAAACCTCTTAACCCAGAAGGCAAAAGATTACTCATTAACACCGGGAATGCCTCATCAGGTGAGTCCCAGTATAGTTCTCCTCTCATTTTGAGTGTAAGGGCAATAATTCCCGGAATAAGGAAAAGGAAAACCGGTAATAACTTTAAAAGTGCACCAAAAATGGTACCCCTTCTTCCCTCTTTGATGTTTCTTGCAGTAAGTGTCCTTTGAACGATATACTGGTCGGTACACCAATACCAGATTCCCACAATACTACTTGTTATTAATAAGGTTGGCCATGGGAAGTCAGGATCACTTGCAGATCGCCACATATCCAAATATTCTGGCCCAACAGTTTCCTGCATACTACTCCAACCGCCTACTGCATCTAAACCAACAAAGGTGAGAGTCGCCGCACCAAGAACAAGTACAATGGCTTGAAGTGCTTCAGTATAAACCACCGCTTTCATACCTCCTAAAACCGTATAGAGACCCGTAAGTACCACTGTGGAAAGAGCACCGGTCCAGAAATCTATTCCTAATAGAGCAGATACCACAATACCTCCCGCATAAATAGTCACGGAAATTTTAGTTAATACATAAGCTATAATTGAGAAAACGGAAAGCACCCATCTAGACCTGGAGTCGAATCTCTTCTCCAAAAATTCCGGCATTGTAAAAACACCACTTCGGGCGTAAAAAGGAAGAAAAACCCAACCTAATAATAGTACTACCCAGGCGTGTAATTCATAGATAAGCATTGGAAGTCGGTTCCCAGCTCCTGCTCCTGCAAGTCCAACAACGTGTTCAGAACCAATATTGGAAGCGAAAATTGAGGCACCAACAACAAACCAACCTACATTCCTACCCGCTAGGAAATAATCTTCGGTGTTGTCTTTTTTGCTTCGAATAACCCAAACCGCAATCCCGGCTAAAACAAGAAAATAAAATAAAATAAAAATCCAGTCTAGACTATCTAATGTTTGCATAGTAAATTAACAATTTGAAAGAAACTCCACCTATTCCCTTTATCCTAAAGACAGAGAATAAATTGAGCAAGTTTACGAGCTTATAGTTTATATGACTACAAGTTTATAGATTTATTTTTAATTTAGCAATTCCTTAATGCGCTTTCTTAAGAAATTCTAAAAAAGACCTTAATAAAAGCTTAATAATTATCTAATTATAAAATGAAAAAAAGTCTGATAGACGAAGAAACCGGTAAAATAATAGAAGCATCTGTAATGAATTCTATAACGATAGATTGCGTGATATTTGGTTTTCAGGATGGTACATTAGAAATATTACTGGTAAAACATGCCCATGGTATCAAAAAAGGTGAATGGGCTCTTCCCGGGGGCTGGATAAAAGAGCAGGAAGGAATTGATGAAGCCGCACATCGATTACTAACAGCCTTGACCGGGGTCAAAAACATTTATCTTGAACAATTAAAAGCCTTTGGTGCTCCAGATCGTTTTCCCTTAGGACGTGTAATCACAATTGGATATAATGCTTTAATAAAAAGAGAGGATTATGATATTAAAGCAGGTTTTACTGCTTCGGAGGCCAAATGGTTCAAAATAAATGAAATCCCGGAATTAATTTATGATCATAATGAGATCGTGGATTATAGTTTAAAAAGATTAAGGCGCCGCGTGAGACAGGCACCTATCGGCTTTAATCTCTTACCTGAAAAATTTACGCTGCTGCAACTTATGCAGTTGTACGAAGAAATCCTGGGTGTCCAACTGGACAAACCAAATTTCCGTCGAAAAATTCTAAGAATGAAACTTCTGGTAGATCTACACGAAAAGCAGAGGGATGTTTCTCACCGCGCTGCCAAATTATATAAGTTTGACAACAAAATATACCGGAACCTGACTGAAAAGGGATTCAGTTTTGAATTATAAAATAAATGAAATTAGACTTCCTGTTATTATAAAATAAAGGTAAGCATTTCATAAAGTAACAGCTTTATTTTCTTGTTAAAATTGCCTACTTTAGCTGTTTATACTGGGTGTGAAATTATTTCTGATTGCATCCCAAATTCATTTGATGAAAAAGAAAAAGGAAGTTACTATTTACGATCTCGCAAAAGAGCTGAATTATTCTCCTAGTACCGTATCAAGAGCTCTTAACAATCATAAAAGTATAAGCAAAAAAGCCACCAAAGAAATTCAAAAAGCGGCGAGAGATATGGGGTATAGACCTAATTCCCTTGCTGCAAGTTTGCGAAATAATAGAAGTAAGACCATTGGGATCCTTATAGCAAGAATAAACAGGCCTTTTATTTCTTCTCTTATTAGTGGTGTGGAGATAGCCGCAAGAAAGGCGGGACATAATGTATTGATAAGCCAGTCCAATGACGATTACGCAAATGAGGTAAATAATGCAAAGGCATTATACGATAGCAGGGTTTGTGGTGTCATCGCCTCACTGGGAATGGAAACCAGGGACTCCAAACATTTTAAACAATTTATAGAAAAAGGAATTCCAGTCGTATTTGTAGACAGGGTCCCGGACGATTTAAATAGTTACCGGGTAATTATCGATAACTATTCAGCCGGATATCGTGCGACCAAACATCTTATTGACCAGGGTTGCAAAAGAATTGCACATTTTGCAGGTGCACAGCACTTAAATGTTTATAATCTTAGAAAGGCCGGTTATATAGACGCCATAAAAGATAGTCATTTAGAAGTAGATGAAAATCTCATTATGGACCTGAAAACAATGAGCTTTGCTGAAGGTCGTGAAGCCACCGAGAAATTACTTGCAATGGATAATCCGCCTGATGGATTATTTTCTTCTAACGACACAGCTGCTGTAAGCGCAATTCTTTTTGCTAAAGAAAAGGGAATAAAAATTCCTGAGGAGCTGGCTATTATAGGCTTTAATGATGATCCAATTTCATCAATCGTAGAACCTTCCCTATCAACTGTTTCCCATCCCTCTATGAAAATGGGCGAAATGGCTACACAGAGGATTTTGCAACATAAGAATACTGATGTGGATATAAATGTATCTGAAATAACAATGCTCGATACCGAAATAATAATAAGGAATTCCAGTAAAAAAAAGAAGGAATAAATTATTAGAAACCGAAGAACTCCGGTAACCAGAGACTTAATTCAGGAAAAATTATTACAAGTATAAGAGATAAAAGCATTCCCGCGAACAAGGGTAATAAAGGCCGAACAACTTTTTGAATCGTTGTATTCGCTACTCCTACACCGATGAACAGTACCGAACCAACCGGCGGGGTGCAAAGACCAATACATAGATTCAGCACCATTATTATCCCAAAATGAACTGGATCGATACCTAAAGAAGTCGCTACTGGAAGAAATATAGGAGTGAAAATAAGTACTGCGGGAGTCATATCCATAAAGATTCCAATTACCAACAGGATAATATTAATAAGAATCATAATGATAATTGGATTATCACTAAAAGAAAGTAGGGATGCGGTAACTTCCTGCGGAATATTTTCATAGGACATTACCCAAGACATGGCAATAGACATGGCAATGAGAAGCATGACCAGTGAAATAGTCCCGGCACTCTGAACAAAGATCGATTTAAGATCTTTTATTTTTATCTCCCTGTACCAAAAGGCCAGGATAAGACAATAAACCACTGCTACTGAGGATGCCTCTGTAGCCGTAAAGATTCCAGCCACGATCCCTCCTATGATAACGAACAGTAAAAATAAACTCGGCAAAGCAGCCACGAAAGATTTCAATACTTCACCTGCCGAACTTCTTTTACCTGTTGGGAACCCTTTTTTCTTTGCCCATATAAGAGCAATGATCATCAAAATAAGACCTGTTAGAATTCCCGGAATATATCCTGCCAAAAAAAGTGCTCCAATGCTCACACCACCACTGGCGAGAGAATAAATTATAAAAATATTACTGGGAGGGATCAAAAGGCCGGTAGTAGCCGAAGTCACATTAACTGCAACCCCGTACTCTTTCGTATAACCTTCTTTTTCCATTCTTTCAGACATGAAACTCCCAATAGCGGCCGCCGCAGCACCTGCTGAACCGGCTATAGCTCCAAAAAGCATCGCTGCCACTATGTTCACATGAGCTAATCCACCAGGTAGCGAGCCCACCAGTGATTTCGCGAAATCTATAAGCCTTTTGGCAATTCCCCCATGGTTCATTATATGCCCTGCGAGAATGAAAAAAGGTATTGCGAGTAAAGAAAAACTGTCTAGCCCTGTAATTGCACGTTGGGCGACTGTAGTAAATGCTGGAATACTGCCTATACTAAGTAGAATGGTAAATAAAGAAGCGATTCCAATACTCCATGCCACCGGAACTCTTATTCCAACAAGAATAACAAAGCTGAGTATAAGAATAAGTATCTCCATGAATTATATTTTTCTTATCAGTTTGAGAGATGTGGAGATGGCCAGAAGTTTGAAATAAATTATGATCATACCACAGACCGGAAGCACTCCATAAACAAAGCCCATGGGAATTTCCAGGGCAGCAGATTTTTGACCTAAATAGAACGAAATATAAACATAACGAAACCCACCAATTAGGAAGACAGCCACAACGAACAAGATAATAATTACAGATACAAAAACATCTAGCCAGAGTTTGCTTTCCTCCTTCATTTGCTTTGGCAGTAAATCTATAGTGATGTGCTGGTTTTTACTGGAAACATAAGTAGCTCCCACAATACTCACCCAGATAAGCATAAACCTCGCCAGTTCATCTGTCCAGGAGCTTTGATCTGCAAAAATGTACCGAGTTGCTACGCCCCATAACACACTGAACAGCATTACACTTAGTAATATTACCACACTGTATTCTAGGAATCTATCCAGAAATTTGCGCATTATTTTAAATCTTTAATTCGTTGTGCAAGATTATAGAGGGCCGTATCATTTTGTTTTAAAGCTTGAACCACTGCTTCACTTTTCTCTTTAAAATTTTCAATTTCAGGATAGATTATGGTTACCCCGGCTTTTTTAATTTCTTTCAGAGCCTCTTCTTCAGCCGCTTCCCATAATTCACGCTGTTTTACTGCTGCTTCATGGGCACTTTCAGTAATCCAAGCCTTTTCCTCCTCAGATAAATCTTTAAAAATAATAGAACTGAAAACGAGAATATCCGGTATCGCAGTATGCTGGTCCATTGAAAAGTTTTTACAGATCTCATAATGCTTGGAAGAATAAAAACTAGGTAAATTATTTTCGGCTCCGTCTACCACTCCCTGCTGTAATGAAGTGTATAGTTCAGCCCATGAAACAGGTGTAGGACTTCCGCCAAGGGCCTTTACAAGGGCAATAGCCATAGGGCTTTGCATAACTCTTATTTTTTTCCCTTCGAGATCTGACGGAGTATCAACCCGTGTATTTTTGAAATAGAAAGATCTACTTCCCGCATCGAAATAAGTTAATCCTCGAAGCCAATATTGTTCTCCATCGAGAAGGAGTTCCTCCCCAAGCTCACTATCGTAAAAAGCATATCGATGCTCCTTATTTCTGAAGAGATACGGATAACCGAAAACCTTAAGTTTGGGACTAAAGTTTTCCATTACTGCTGAAGAAACCTTGGTCATAGCCAGGCTTCCAATTTGAAGGAGTTCCAATGCCTCACGTTCAGAACCCAGCTGGCTTCCAGGATAAATCTCTATCAATAGTTTTCCTTCAGACTTAATCTTAACCTGATCTGCAAAAAATTCCATCGCTTCATGTACTGGATGATTCACACTCAAACTATGAGCAAGTTTCAAAGACTTACTCCTGGTTGGAGCATTCCCACAAGAAACTAATAGAAGTGGACACAAAATTAAAAGGAAAATCTTTTTTATCATTTTCGAATTTCAGAAATGGTTCGTAGAACTTCTTCCACTTTTTGCTTCAATTCCAATTCATCTTCAGTAGATTCGAAATCATTTTTTATTAGGGAAGAACCCATTCCTACACAGGTCACCCCAGCATCAAACCAGGATTTTAAATTTTCACGACCCGTAGAAACACCTCCGCTAGGCATAATACTGGTCCAAGGCTGAGGTCCTTTTACCGCTTTTACAAATTCAGGACCATATACCGATGCCGGAAAAAGTTTTACGATCTCGCAACCTAATTCCTCAGCCCTACAAATTTCACCGAGTGTTCCGCAGCCTGGCAAATACATGATTTTTCTCCTGTTACAAATCAAAGCGATATCTTCTCTTAGAACCGGACTTACCACAAAGCTGGCGCCCATGGATAGATACCTTGAGGCTTCTGCTCCATCCCTAACCGAACCAACCCCCAGAAGCATTTCCGGACATTGCTCCTCAACGAATTTTGCAAGGGAAGAAAAAAGCTCTTCGGCGAAATCACCTCTGGCAGTAAATTCAAATAATCTGGCACCACCATCGTAACAGGCTTTCACTACCTTTTTAAGTACGCCTAAATCTGAATGATAGAATAAGGGAACCAATCCTGATTTCTGGAAAAAAACTGCGGTTTCTGCTCTGTTCATAATATTCAATTTAAACTTTTTGGCGAAAGAGTTACCTGCTAATCCTTCCTGAACGGTCTCCGGCGGCCAGCTTAAGAACCTCTTCCTCTGAAACCCTGTTTATATCTCCAGAAATACTATGTTTTAAACAGGAAGCGGCTACGGCAAAATTCAGCGCCTTTTCCCGATCATATTTTTGGAGAGCATAAATAAGAGCTCCCATAAAGCTATCACCAGCGCCTACCCGGTCTACTACCGGATAAATATCATATTCTGAAGATTTGTAAATATTATCCCGGGTATGCAACTCTCCACTCCATTTATTATGGCTGGCATTAATTTCTTTTCGATTGGTAATAGCAATGATTTCCAAAGAAGGAAAATTATCCATCAATTTTGAAGAAAGTACATCCCCATCACCGGTCTTAATATCAAAAAACTGTTCACAGGCATAGTGACCGGCGAGTAAAATATTTGTTTTCGAAACTAATTCTTTCATCACTTTTTCACGGTCGACATCGTACTTCCATAAATTCCCTCGATAGTTCAGATCGCCTGAAACAGTCAAATTTCGCTCTACTGCTTTTTCCAGAACAATTTTCAGAAATTGAGCAGCCTTTGCAGAAATTGCCGGAGTAATTCCCGACCAGTGAAACCAGTCACAACCCTCAAAGATTTTATCCCAGTCAAACCATTCGGCTTCAATAGAAGAAAAGGAAGAATCGGACCGGTCATAAATTACTTTACTTCCTCTATTGATCACTCCGTTTTCGAGAAAATACAAACCCAATCGATCTCCACAATATTTAACATTCTCAACCTTTACCCCGTTCAATTTAAGTTGACCTAATGCTGCCTTACCAAGATCATTATCCGGTATAACCGTTACAAATTCAGCAGGTTTACCAAAACTGGCTGCATTTATAACCACATTCGCCTCGCTGCCTCCAAAGGTGGCATTAAAGCTCACCGCCTGGGAAAACCGTAAATGCTCTTGTGTAGAAAACCTTAATAATAATTCCCCTGTGCTTACGAGTTTTTTCATTTTTTAGGGAAATTAAAATATTCCTTGGCATTGTAATAGCAGATGTCCGAAACAATTTTTCCTATCCATTCTATATCTTCGGGTAATTCATTATTTGCAAGGTCCCTACCGAACAAATTACATAAAACTCTTCGAAAATATTCATGCCTTGGGTAAGAAAGCAGGCTTCTGCTATCTGTAAGCATTCCCACAAAACAACTTAGAAGTCCCATATTCGAAATGGTATTGAGCTGTTTTTCTATTCCGTCCTTTTGATCGAGAAACCACCATGCAGAACCATGCTGGATCTTCCCTTTAGGCGTATCAGACATAAAATTGCCAGCCATGGTCGCCATTACTTCATTTGCGGCAGGATTAACATTATACAAAATGGTTTTAGGCAGTGCCTGCTCTTTTTCAAGGCCATCGAGGTATTTAGCCAAAGGTACAGCCTGATTAAAATCTCCAATACTGTCTACTCCGGCATCGGCACCCAATTCATTTTTCAGCCTGGAGTTAGCATTCCTTACCGGCCCAAGATGTAATTGCATCACCCAGTTCTTTTCAGCATAATATTTCCCCATGAAGTGCATCAAACCGGATTTATATTTGGCTACCTCTTCCTTATTAAGCTCATTTCCTTGAAGCTTTTTCGATAAAATCTCATCAAGCTCCTCAAAGGTAAAATCTTCCGATGCCGCATAATCCAGTCCATGATCGGACAAACGACAACCTACTTCATGAAAATAATCTATACGTTTTCTTGTTGCCTCTAAAAGGTCCCTA
The DNA here is from genome assembly GCA_964456105.1 of uncultured Christiangramia sp. Taxonomy (GTDB): domain Bacteria; phylum Bacteroidota; class Bacteroidia; order Flavobacteriales; family Flavobacteriaceae; genus Christiangramia. The sequence goes on from CAYWAB010000002.1 coordinate 34,636, forward strand.
AAATTCTGGATTTCTATCCCCGAAATCTCCTCCAGTTTATTTATGTAGGATGGAAATTTATTCTTTTCAATATTTAAAAGTCCGTCGGGACGAAAGGTTGGTAAAATCTGTATTTCAAAACCTTCTTTGGAAAGCTGCTTATGGTAATTAAGATCATCCAAAGGATCGTCTGTAGTACATACTACCTCCACATTCATTTTCCTTAGCAAATTGCGGGCTGAATAGGCCGGGGTAGCCAGTAGATCATTACATTTATTGTAGATCCTTTTGGCACTATTCCCGTTAAGGATTTCAGTAATCCCGAAATACCGCTCAAGCTCAAGATGGCTCCAGTGATATAGAGGATTTCGAAGCGCGTAAGGCATGGTTTCAGCGTATTTCAGGAATTTTTCCTCATCGCTCCGATCACCGGTAATGAACTCTTCAGGAATACCGAGCGCTCGCATTGCTCTCCATTTATAATGATCTCCTTTTAACCATACTTCTGAAAGATTTTTAAATTGCCTATCTTCAGCAATGTCTTTTACAGGTAAATGACAGTGAAAATCTATTATTGGAAGGGATTTCGCATAATCTTGAAAGAGGTTCTCAGCATGTTCCGTTTCCAGTAAAAAATTATCCTTTATAAAACTTTTCATTTGGTCAGTTTGGTTAGTTTAAAGTGAAAGAGCCTTCTTGCACTGGCGATAAGCCTAATTCAATATTTCTTTCAGAAGGTGTTGAACCTCCAATATAAACCTTGAAATCACCTTTTTCTAAAACTCTTTCTCCTTTTTCGTTTACCAACTCCATCATTTCCGGTGTGATTTCAAAATTGATTTCCCTGGAAGCTCCGGGTTCAAGATTCACTCTTTTTATTCCATATAATTGATATTTTGGAGCATCTACCGACGTCTTCTCATCTCTAATATAAAGCTGCACCACTTCTTCGGCCGACCTATCACCAGCATTAATAACCTTTACAGATGCTTGTAAGGATTTACCTTTTTTCACCTTTTTTTCTGAAAGCTTCATATCTTCATACTGGAAATTAGTATAACTAAGACCATATCCAAAGGGATACATCGGTTCAACTTCCATATATTTATAGGTCCGGCCGTTCATCGTATAATCTTCGTAGGGAGGAAGATCTTCCAGCGATTTAGGAAAAGTGATAGGCAACCTTCCTGAAGGTGAAACTTTCCCGAAAATAATATCAGCTACGGCATTCCCTCCCTCTTCTCCAGGATACCATACCAGCAGGACTGCATCTGCCAGCTCATGAACCTTTTCTAAATTCATTGGGCTTCCCCCGGTAATCACCGCAATTAAGGGATTATCACCAGCCGCATCGCTTAGTTTCTGTAAATAGTCTATCTGGTTTTGAGGCAGATTATAATCCAATCTATCTCCAAAGGTTTCTGAGGCGATGGATTCTCCTTCCTCACCTTCCAATACACCTGAAATTCCTAATACTGCGATGGTAGCATCACTATTACCCGCGTTTGGAGAGGCCCAGTCTTGCGGATTAGCATTTGGTCTGTCCAGCAATGTACCCTGGCGGTACTGCATCTGGCTCTGAGGCTCTATAGCACCTGCCAGTCCCTCCAAAATGGTAACCAGATTTGGATTAATACCATGGTAATTGCCTAACAGGATCTCTATACTTGTAGCGTTAGGACCAGTGATGAAATATTTTGAAAGATCATTCCTAAGTGGTAGCACCCCGTTATTTTTTAACATTACGATTGATTTCTGCGCAACCTCGCGGGCTAATTCCCGATTTTTCTCAGTATTCAAATCTTTTTCGGAAAGCTGGGAATAAGGATTGTCTTCAGCTGGATCAAAAAGCCCAAGTTTAAATTTAGTTCTTAATAAAATAGTAAGTTGTTCGTCAATTTCCTTTTCGGTTACCAGGCCTTTTTTAACGGCTTCAGGAAGCGCAGGATAAGTGTTTCCGCAGTTCAGATTCACACCACTCTTTACACCAAGTGCTGCAGCTTCTTCGGGACTCTGCACTACATTATGGCCTTCATAAAAATCTACAAGTGCCCAGCAATCACTTACTATATGTCCATCAAATTTCCATTTATCGCGAAGTACATCCTGCAAAAGATATTTATTGGCACAACAAGGCTCCCCATTAGTACTATTATAAGCACACATTATGGTTTCTACATCGGCATCCACCAGGGCTTTAAAAGCTGGCAAATAAGTTTCCCATAAATCTTTCTGTGAGGCTTCGGCATTGAATTCATGTCTGAGTTTTTCTGGGCCGCTATGTACTGCATAATGTTTAGCCGCAGCGGCAGTCTTTAGGTATTTTGGGTGATCCCCTTGTAAGCCTTCTACAAAGGCAGTTCCCAACATAGCTGTGAGAAATGGATCTTCACCATAGGTTTCCTGGCCTCTACCCCATCTCGGGTCCCTGAAAATGTTGATATTCGGAGTCCAAAAGGTAAGACCACTGTACTGGCGACGATATCCATTCTTAACAGCTGTATTATGTGTAGCTCTGGCTTCATCGGAAATCGAGGAGGCAACCTCTTTTATAAGTTCTTTGTCAAAAGTAGCACCAAGGCCAATAGCCTGCGGGTAGACAGTGGCAACACCCGATCTGCCAATTCCGTGCAAAGCCTCGTTCCACCAGTTATATTCAGGTATTCCAAGCCTTTCGATTGCCGGGCTATTATGAACCATTTGCATGGCCTTCTCCTCTAAAGTCAATCGATTGATTAAATCCTGCACTCTCTCGTCTATAGAAAGTTGTGTATTCCTAAAAGGATAATCATTTGCTATGACATTTTCCTGAGCGGAAGAACCCGGAACACTTAAGATAAAAATCAAAAATGCAAACAGCTGTAAAACCCTGATTTTCATATTTGAAATAAAGTTAAAAATTGCGATTATTTAAAAATAAACTATTAAAAATTGAAATAGTATTAACAAATAAAGCATAAAATTAAATTAAACGCAACCGATTGCGTAAAAATTTTGTTTCCTATATTATTTTTATATAATTTTCGCTCTGTAAACAAATTCTTAGAATTTTCACAAATCAACCTTAATTATACTTCATGAAAATAAAAAAGTATATATCCTTTCTCTTCTTCTGGGTACTTATTGGGAGTCTGAATGCTCAGAAAGGTTATGAATTATGGTTACAATATTCCCCTATAGAGGATCCTAAAATTCAACAACAATATACTAGCCAAATTAATGCTATAAAGGTGTTGGGCTCTTCAGCGACCTTAGATGCTTCTGAGGAAGAACTGAAAAATGCCTGGAGGTCTTTTTTCAATAAAGAACTAAATTCTAAGCCAGAAAGTGAAAATCAACTTATCCTGGCTTCGAAAGAGAAGCTCCCATCTGGCTTACAAAAAGAATTACAGAAGGATTTTGAAAATATAAATGAAGAAGGCTATATTATTAAAAGCATCAAACTGGACGGCAAACCGACTACTCTTATTACCGCAAAGTCTGATCTTGGGGTTCTATACGGAAGCTTCAGACTGATTAAAGAGATCCAGCTTCACAATAACATTTCAAACCTTTCTATTAACGACAGTCCTAAAATCCAAAAAAGGGTGCTCAATCACTGGGACAATCTGGACCGAACAATAGAGCGTGGTTATGCTGGTTTTTCTATTTGGGACTGGCATTTGCTTCCCGAACTTATTAAGCCTGAGTATAAGGATTATGCGCGTGCAAATGCTTCGATTGGAATTAATGGGACCGTACTTACCAACGTGAATGCTAATTCACTGGTGTTAACGAAGCCTTATATAGAAAAAGTAAAGGCCCTAGCAGAAGTTTTCCGCCCTTATGGTATACAGGTTTACCTTACTGCCAGATTTTCGGCACCTCTTGAAAGTGGAGACTTGGATACTGCAGATCCTCTTAATAAAGAGGTACAGCAATGGTGGAAAGATAAAAGCGATGAAATTTATGAGGAAATACCGGATTTTGGTGGATTTCTGGTTAAAGCGAATTCTGAAGGACAACCCGGACCAAATAATTACGGCAGGTCCCATGTGGATGGTGCCAATATGCTTGCAGAAGCTGTTGCTCCTCATGGAGGAATTGTAATGTGGCGGGCATTTGTCTATTCTGAACATGACCCGGAAGACAGAGCAAAACAAGCCTATTCTGAATTTGTCCCTTTTGACGGAAAATTTCACGATAATGTCCTTGTGCAGGTTAAGAATGGAGCGATCGATTTTCAGCCTAGAGAACCCTTTCATCCTATTTTCGGAGCAATGCCAGATACCCCCTTAATGATGGAATTCCAGATCACACAGGAGTATCTAGGTTTCGCTTCCCACCTGGTATTTCTTCCAAAGTTATTCGAAGAAACCCTGGAAAGTGATACCTATGTGGATGGAGAAAACTCCAGTGTAGCTAAAATAATTGATGGTACACTTTCCAATAAAAAATTAACCGGTATGGCCGGGGTGGCCAATATTGGAAATGAAAGGAACTGGACGGGACATCCCTTCGGGCAGGCTAATTGGTATGGTTTCGGAAGGCTTGCCTGGGACCCTTATATGGATTCTGAAAAAATAGCCGAGGATTGGTTAAAAATGACCTTCACCAATAATCCCGAATTTGTAAAACCAGTGAAAGAAATGATGCTGGATTCAAGAGAAGCCGTAGTAAAATACATGACGCCACTTGGGCTACATCATATAATGGCAACAAGCCATCATTACGGCCCGGGGCCCTGGGTAGATGATCTTTCCCGGCCGGAATGGAATCCTGTCTATTATCACAAGGCCGATGCTGAAGGAATAGGATTCGATCGTACTGAATCTGGCAGTAATGCTTTGGCCCAGTATGCGGAACCTATCGCTGAAAAATACAGTTCTCCTAAAACCACTCCAGAAAAATATCTTTTATGGTTCCATCATTTAGAATGGGATTATGAGATGCAAAACGGTAAAACGCTATGGTATAATCTAGCTACAACATACCAGGAAGGAGTAGAAGAAGTAGAGGAAATGATAAATACCTGGGAAGAAGTGGAAGGCTACATAGACCAGGAACGCTACCGGAAAGTTTCCATGCTTTTACAAATCCAGCTTAAAGAAGCAAAATGGTGGAGAGATGCCTGTCTAAGCTACTTTCAGAAATTTTCTAAAATGGAACTCCCCGAATCTGTCCCGGAACCAAAGCATAGCTTAGAATATTATAAATCATTGAAGTTCCCTTTTGCTCCAGGCATAAGGCCTTCTTGGAATTAAAATCTTATGGAAAAAAAACTAACCGCAATTGTAACCGGTGGAAATGCCGGTTTAGGCTTTGCTACTGCAAAGAAATTATGTGATAAGGGAATTATCACCTATGTAAATGGCAGAAACGAAGAAAAAACTAGAAAAGCCTGTGAAGCTCTTGGCGAAAATGCCAGAGCATTTATTCTGGACCTTAATAAACTGGATGAAATTCCGGCAGCGATAGAAAAGATCGCAGAAGAAGCTGGTACAATAGACATTCTCGTGAATAATGCAGGCATTAACATGAAAAAAGAATTGCTCGAGGTAACCGATAAGGAATTCCAGTCTATACTCCACACCAACGTTACCAGTGTTTTTGTAATGACGAGAGAAGTGTCAAAATTCATGAAGGAACAGAATTCTGGAAGTATTATAAACATTAGTTCCATGGCCGCTCAATATGGAATTCCAAAGGTAATTGCCTATTCTGCAAGTAAGACCGCTGTAGAAGGGATGACACGGGCTATGGCTGTAGATCTAGCCCAGTTTGGTATAAGGGTTAATTGTATCGCTCCAGGTTTTATAAAAACTAATATGAGCAGTAAGGCTCTGGACAGTGATCCCGAAAGAAAGCAAAAAGTACTTTCCAGAACACCTATGGGCAAATTAGGGGAACCTTCAGATATCGCTGATGCCGTCTATTACTACGCCACTTCAGAGTCAAAATTTACCACGGGAACCATTCTGCCTATCGATGGCGGTAATTCAATAGGATTTTAGTGATGTATAACATGACCCAAACCATGCGATGGTATGGTCCTCAGGACCCTATTCCGCTTAAAGAATTAAAACAGGCCGGAATTACTGGTATTGTCACTGCACTGCACCAGATTCCCGTTGGAGAGGTATGGCAGGTTAAGGACATACAGGAACGCATCGACATTATTGCAAATGAAGGTCTGGAATGGAAAGTAATCGAAAGCCTCCCTGTGCATGAGGATATTAAGCGACGGTCTGGCAATTACCAGCGATATATAGAGAACTACAATCAAAGTTTGAGGAATGTCGCTAAATGCGGCCTCGAGGTGGTTACTTATAATTTTATGCCTATTCTTGACTGGCTTAGAACCGACCATCATTTCGTGAACGAGGACGGGTCCAGGGTACTCCGTTACGATCCCATAAAATTTGCTTATTTCGATCTGTTCCTTTTGAAAAGGGATGGAGCAGAAAAGGATTATACCGAAGAAGAATATCGAGCTGCAAAAGAACTGGAAGAAAAATTGTCTGAAAAAGGCAAGAAAACGCTTTACAATAATGTCCTTTTGGGGTTACCAGGAAGCGATGAGAACTTCACCCCTGAGATCATCAAAGAACAGTTAAAGGCTTACGAACACATAAATGATATAAAACTCAGGGATAACCTGGTTCACTTCCTTACTGAAGTGGCACCGGTGGCAGAAGAACTCGGACTCAAAATGGCGATTCATCCCGATGATCCTCCTTTTTCGGTACTTGGCCTTCCAAGAGTGGTTAGTACTGAGCAAGACCTTAAAGAAATCCTTCAAAGAGTGGATATCCCTTCCAATGGTTTGTGTTATTGCACAGGGTCTCTGGGAGCCAGCGCCAAGAATGACCTAGTAAGGATTTTTGAAATGTCAAAAGAAAGAGTACATTTTCTCCATCTGAGGAACGTGAAAAAAGAATCCTCGGGAGTATTCCGGGAATCAGATCATCTAGATGGAGATGTTCCTATGGTTAAGGTGGTGGAAAACATCATAAAACATATGAACGAGAAAAAAATAAGTATACCAATGCGGCCGGACCATGGTTATCTTCATTCCGCAGATACCCATAGGAAGTATTATGCAGGATATTCTCTCATAGGTCGTTTAAAAGGCCTGGCAGAAATACGCGGACTAGAACTTGGACTACAACAGCATTTAAAATAAGCTTATGATTAAAAAAACCATTTCAATCGGCATCCTGGCGCTCAGCCTTTTTACCTTCAGCTGTAAATCGAATTCAGAAGAAAAAGAAAACAGTTCCTCTAAAACTTCACTGGAAGAAAATATCGAAAAAGGGCTTAAGGATTATTATGAAGATTATTTCCCCATTGGGGTCGCTGTAGCACCGAATTCTTTTGAAGGTCCTTCCAGGGATTTGATTTTAAGGGAGTTTAACAGTCTTACCCCTGAAAATGTTATGAAAATGGGAGTGATCCACCCTGAAATGGATCGATATAATTGGGAACCAGCAGATAAAATCGCAGAATTCGCAAGGGAACATCAAATGAAGATGCGCGGTCATGCCCTTGTTTGGCACCAGCAAACCGGCCCCTGGATTTTTAAATCTGAAGATGGCAGCGGGAAAGTAGGCAAAGAAGAGCTACTAAAGCGCATGAAAAATCATATCGATACGGTAGTGAAGAGATACAAAGGAAGCATTTATGCCTGGGATGTAGTAAATGAAGCCATTGCGGACGATTCAACTCAGTTCCTTCGAAAATCTGACTGGTATGAAATTGCGGGAGAAGATTTTATTATAAAAGCTTTTGAATATGCTCATGAGGCTGATCCCGAGGCGAAGCTTTTTTACAATGATTATAACGCCATAATTCCGGAAAAACGCGACCGAATCTATAAGCTTCTAAAAATGCTTGTTGATAGAGATGTTCCTATTGATGGCGTAGGGATACAGGGGCACTGGTCCATTTACGGCCCCTCAGAAGAAGAACTAAGAAAAGCGATCGACATGTATTCTTCCCTTGGGCTTGATGTGCAGATTACAGAACTCGATGTTTCCTTATATCCATGGGAAAAAGAGCAAAGAGAGCTTAGGCCTGGTGAAACTGACGAATTCACCCCGGAGCTGGAACAGAAACAAATTGAAAAATACGATATGTTTTTCAAGGTTTTTAGGGATTATAAAGATACCATAACAGGAGTTACTTTCTGGAACATTTCAGACAGGGATACCTGGTTAGATCGTTATCCTGTAGAAGGAAGGAAGAATTATCCTTTATTATTTGACGAAAATTTTAAACATAAAAAAGCCTACGAAAAAGTTACTGAATTTGATAAGGTATATCATTAAAATGAAAACCTATATATACATATAAAAATGGGTTACTTTTCTGATTTGCTTGATCCAAAATCCTTAACCTTACCCGGCAGACTGAAGACGGCTAATGAGGATCTTGATCTGAATATCACTGTATCCTTAGAAGATAATTATCAAATTAGGTATAAATTAATCTCCACCTTTAAATTAAATAAATAGAATTAATGATATGAATCTTCGTACTCTAGGAAAAAATGGATTTGAAGTTAGTGAAATTGGTCTTGGCTGCTGGCAGATAGGAGCCGACTGGGGAGAAGAAATTGCCAGAGAAGAGGCTCAGGATATACTGAAAACGGCGGTTATTAATGGAATACGCTTTTTCGATACTGCAGATGTTTACGGTGGTGGTCGCAGTGAGGAGTTAATTGGAGAATTTTTGGAGAAGAATCATTCTTCAGTTAAGGTGGCCACAAAATTTGGACGAGACCAGGAAGTATTCCCGGATAATTATTCCGAAAAGGCGCTTAGAAAATCCGTAGATGCTTCCCGAAAGAGACTGGGAGTGGAAACCATTGAGCTGCTCCAGTTACATTGCATTCCGGAAGAGGAATTAAAAAAAGGAGAAGTTTTTGAATGGTTGAGGAAATTAAAAAAGGAGGGTAAAATCCAGCATTTCGGCGCAAGTGTAGAAAGCGTTGACGAAGGTTTGCTATGTCTGGAGCAAGATGGTTTACAGTCTCTTCAGGTAATATTTAATATTTTCAGGCAAAAGCTGGAAGATGAATTATTGCCTTCGGCATATGAAAAAGGAGTTGGTATTATCGTTAGGTTACCACTTGCCAGTGGTTTACTTACAGGTAAATTTAATAAGAACACTCATTTTGAGGAAAATGACCATCGAAATTTCAACCGGAATGGAGAACAGTTCAATGTAGGGGAAACATTTGCAGGACTCCCTTTTGAAAAAGGAGTAGAATTAGCTAATGAGCTAAAGGATTTCTGCCCGGAAGGCATGAGCCTTACAGAAATGTCACTTCGCTGGATCCTGGACCATAAGGAGGTAAGCACCATAATTCCCGGTGCAAGTTCAACAAAACATATTTCACAGAATGCACAGGTTTCAGAACTCTCTCCTCTTCCCCAAGGTCTTAAAAAGGAACTGGGATCTTTTTACAGGGAAAAGGTACAACAGCATATTCGGGGAAAGTATTAATGTATAAGCAATGAAGAGGTTAATATTATTACTATTTATAAGTTTAATTGCCATAAGTCTTGGCTGTAAAAATCAGCATGGTCAAACTCATTTTACCGAACAACCAACGGGTGAGAATAATATAGCTTATAAATGGGGAAAGATCGCCCTGGAAGCTACTGCGAATGACACTGAAAAATTCAATCCACGCCCAACCATTACTTCCAGGTTCCTGGCTTTGATATTTGTTTCTACTTTCGATGCCTGGTCCCGGTATGATTCCCATGCAATCCCTGTTTATCTGAAAGAGGTTGAGAGAAGGCCCGAATCTGAACAGACCTTAAGCAACAAGGAGATCGCAATAAGCTATGCTGCCTATCGCAGCATGAGTGAATATTATTATTCAGATAAAGAATTATTTAAAAACTTTATGCTTGAGCTCGGCCTGGATCCCAATAACGAATCCCTTGATCCTTCTACACCGGAAGGTATAGGTAATCTTGCGGCAAAAGCCGTTATAGAAGCTCGTCGTGGTGATGGTGCCAATCAATATGCGGAGGAACAAGGGTCCCAGGGAACACCCTATTTTGATTATACTGGCTATGAGCCCATCAATCCTGTGGATATCAACAATGACCCCAACCGCTGGCAACCAAAATACTTTGCTGATGGAAAAGGCGGTAAGTTTGCCCCGGCATGTCTAACCCCTTTCTGGGGAAATGTGAAACCCATCGCGTTAGAATCGGCAGACCAGTTCAGGCCCGGCCCACCTCCCATGATAGGATCAGACCAATTAAAAAAAGAGGTAAAAGAAGTTATAGAGTTACAGGCGAATTTAACCGATTATGAAAAAGCTCTGGTCGAATTTATGAGGGACGGCCCACAGTCAGTTCAGCAGGCAGGCCACTGGCTGAAGTTCGCACAGGATGTTTCAATCAGGGATAATCACACACTGGATGAAGATGTGAAAATGTATTTCTATAACCAGGTGGTTGCGATGGACGCATTTATTGCTTGCTGGGATTCCAAAATGTATTATGATTTTGCCCGACCCTATACCCTGGTACACGAATATTATGATGAACAAAAAATTACTGCCTGGGGTGGTGAGGGAAAAGGTATGATAGAAATACAGGGGAAAAAATGGAGGCCCTATTCCCCGGAGACTTTTCTCTGTCCGCCTTTTCCAAGTTATGTATCAGGACATAGCACCATTAGTGGCGGCTGTGCTGAGGCCCTGAAATTATGGACAGGCAGCGATGAATTTGGTTCTGAAGCTACCCTGGTTGCAGGAGCTCTTACTGAACCGGATAACCTTGGAGATACCATTATCCTGAATTTTCCAACTTTTACCGAAACAGCGGAAATGGCTGGTTTTTCGAGAGTTCTTGGCGGTTATCATATTCAGGCAGACAATGTTGAAGGTCTTATATTAGGAAGGAAAGTAGCGCACAAGGCATGGGATTTTTATCTGAAACATATTGGAAACCAAAAAAATTCTCAACCTGAGATAGTTCAGAATAATTGAAGATTCCGCGGGCCTGAAGTTATCTTATTTCTTCAATAAGCTTTTTAGTTTCTTTTATGCTCCTAACCGGTCGTTTACAGCTTCGGTTCTCGCAAACATAGATGTAAGTTTCTCCTTCGACGAATCTTTCTTCGAATAATGGAATTTCGCTTGGACCACTGCTAGCTGCAATCATGCTATTAGGCCAGTAACTTTTTTCCAATTCCAGCGAAAGCCCGACTGCATTTTCCCCCACGACCGCAATTTCAAGAAAATTATAGGTATGCTTCAAATAGTTATGATTCCATTTAGCGAAAGCAGAAGGATTTTGTTCAATAACCGGCTGTATCGCAATAAGCATCTCCTCAGATTTTTTGTTCCATTCATCCTTATAATATAAATGACCAAGCAAAAAAAGATTTTCAGCCATGACGGCATTGGGTGATGGAAGTACCCCATCGTCTAGTTTCAAAATGGGAGAGATCAATTCATCATTTTCACTGTATCGATAAAATACGCCACCCTTACTGCTGAAATTTTCTTCCACGAGATCTAATAGGCTCTTTGACAAATTCAGATACTCGGCATTCTGCGTTACACTAAAAAGGTCCAGTGAGGCGCTTATGAAATAGGCATAATCATCAAGAAAGCCATTGACTTCCCTGCCTCCCTTTTTATAGGAATGAATTAACTTTCCATCCTTCATTCCATTTTTCTGAATAAAATCATAGATCCTTTCCGCCGATTCCAGATAAGTCTCATCACCAAAAGCTTTATAGGCATCTATAAATCCAGAAATCAAGAGGGCGTTCCAGGAGATTATAATTTTATCGTCGATTTCCGGATGAACCCTTTTCTTCCGAATTTTAAGAAGTTCCTTCTTCCACTTCTCTTTTTTAGTATCCAGTTGAGTTTCAGAAATGGAATGCTTCTCCATAAAATCAGCATCTGACCCTGATTTAAATACAATATTTTTTCCGGCGGCACCAGGTTCCGGATAGAGCTGATAATAATCTGAAAACAGTGAAAAATCTGAACCTAATGTTTCGGAAAGCTCCTCCCTCTCCCAGGTATAGTACTTTCCTTCCTCCCCCTCGCTATCGGCATCTATGGCGGCATAGAAACCTCCTTCAGGGCTTTGCATAACCTGGAGAAGAAAGTCGCTGATCCCTATTGCAACCTCAGCATATTCCTTTTCATCCAAAGCCCTGTAGGCTTTTGAATACAGACTTAACAAAAGCGCATTATCAAAAAGCATTTTTTCGTAATGCGGCATGTCCCATTCCTCATCGGTGCTATATCTAAAAAAACCGCCTCCAATATGATCGTAGGCGCCTCTATTGCCCATTCTGGCCAGGGAAGTTTTAACATGATCCAGGCTTTTTGAATGATTGGTCATAAGGGCGTAATCCAATAAAAAACTGTAGGTTGATGGCAACATGAACTTTTGATCCCCAAGATCCCCACCCCATTTTTCGTCCCATTTGCCAGACCATTGGTTCACATAATTTGTAAGTGCACTTTTCTGAAGTTTGCCCGGTGTTTCCTCTACAGAAACAAAATTGGATTGTTTGATTCCTTCCGCAACCATACTGGCATATTCCCGCGCTTTTTCCGGATTTTCCTCGTAGCTGGCACTTATCTTAATCAGCACATCATTCCACTGCTCAGTGGTATGATAAGTACCCGCATAAAGTGGTTTTCCGTCCGGCAGCGCGATAACATTCAGTGGCCAACCTCCGCTGCCCTTAATCAGATTAATGGCGGTCATGTAAACCTCATCGATATCCGGACGTTCTTCCCTATCTACCTTGATATTTATGAAGTTTTCGTTCATGATTCCGGCTACTTCTTCATCTTCAAAAGTTTCTTCCTCCATTACGTGACACCAGTGACAGGAAGAATAACCAATACTTATGATCACCAGTTTGTCTTCTTTTTTCGCTTTTTCGAATGCACTTTCACTCCATGGTTTCCAGTTTACGGGATTATGTGCATGGTCCAGCAAATAAGGACTGGTCTCATTGATCAGTTCGTTGGTATATTGATATTGCTCATACTTCTTTTCCTTTTCACCGGAAGCATCGTTCCCACAAGCAAAAAGCACATTCAGAACAACCAGTATGAGGATATTCAGAAACTTTTTTATCAAGGTGATCTTTTTTTAGGATTGAAGGTGATGAAGATACTATAATTTAAAAAAAGACCGGCTTCCAGGCCCAGCCTTAGATTTAGAAATTCATCCCTTATTCTGATGGCTTTATGATCTGATAGTTCCCGCTTAAATGCATAACACTGAAGAGATATAGCAATCCATCAAAATAAGGATCGAAATAACCATCTTCGTAAGGTTCGAGCTTTGCCTTCCAGACCTCATCCACAAACTTCCATCCTTTTGGGTGAGTGACCATAAGGGAGGCCGAACCGGCAGTTGACACCAGTCCCAGGGAATGCCTTAACTTTTGATATCCACCGGCGGGTAAAATCCAATCAGGAGTGGATCCATCAATATTGTATTGATCTACATAAGTATCTATACCTTCACAGTATAAAAAGTTCTGGAAGCGTTCCGCATACTCCTGCTGCCACTTTTTATCCTTCGCGTACCAGCTGTAATCCATTGCTATATTCATTGGCACCCTCCAGGAATCATACCTGAACGCATCCCCCATTTTACCCCGGCTGTGAGGTTTCCCGCTGAATTCGGCGTAATCTGGCGTAAGACCAGTTTTTGGGTGAGTGGCGCGATGAAGAAATACCCTAGCCGTATCGGCTGCTGCCCGGTAAAAATCCTCATGACCATCATTGGCATATTCAGCCCAAACCTCGAAAAAGGCAGGTAAATGATAAGATGGATCTGTCCAGTCGTAACCGCCATCATGAGGCACAAAATTGATTTGTTTATGTTCAACATTAAGAACATTTCGAACTCCTCCCGTACCGTCTTTGCTCCACATGGCATCCAGGATTCTCCTGGCTTCAGCGTAGTAGTCTATACCGGTTTCATCACCCCAACGGTTAGAAGCAAAAAGCAGGGCCGTTACAAAATAAAGTTCGCCATCTGAGGCTGATCCTTCTGAATTGTGCTTTCCTGTTTTGGGATCCACACTCCAGGCAAAATAGGCTTCTCTGGGTCCTTCCTGGTGTTGCATGTATTTGATCGTCCAGCGCCAAAGCTTATCAAAAACGTCTTTTTTATCTAACTGAACGGCAACCATCAGGCCGTATGATAAACCTTCGGTACGGGCATCTTTATTTTTGATATCCGAAACATAGGCCATGTCCTCTCCTACTTCGAAATACACCCTATCCGGCCCTTCAAAAACATCGTAATAGGCCTTTTCCAGTTTGGCATCGATCTCCTCCTGAGAATATCCTGCTTCAGCAAATAGGTTTCGATATTCCCCCGTTTCCCAGGCGCCTTTTTCCCAGGGATCCATTTTCCCCCTGGGGTCATCAAGCTTTTCTTCACAATCCTGTGAAAAAGCTTTAAAACCTATAAGGCTTAAAATCAAAATTGTAAATATTTTCTTCATGCTAGTATATTTTTAAAAGGAATATTCGTTATCAATCCTTTAGAATCTTAGGCTTAATCATCAAATTCGAGCCAGTCAACTTTAATTTTACCTCTTTTAAGAATAAGAAAGAGATCGTGCTGGCCGGATTCCAATTTCTCAACATCGATATCTTCTTTCTCAAACTCAGAAGTTTCTGAAAATTCCATTTCTGCCAGCAGCGGCCCGTTCATTGAATCCAGACGTACCTCGAGCAATCCTTTTTCTTCTGCCGAAAATTTTATCTCTAGCTCGTCAAGTTCCTTAACCATCTCTACGGAATTGAAGCTAACCCAGCTGCCAGCACCATCCAAAATAATATGCCAGCCCTCAAAAGGTTTTTCAGGATTATTGAAAGCTAAGGAAGCATTTTCACTTTTTTCGCTATACCGGTCTATCTGGATTTTCTCTGAAGCTTTAATCAATCCGACTCCTCTAAAGCTAGGCTCAACTTTCTGAATCGCTCCGTTATCTTCGAAAAATAAACTATCAGCCCGAATGGACCTTAACTTATCGAAATCTGGTGAGTAATCAGCATGATGATAGAACAGGTACCATTGATCCTTGAACTCGACAATGGAATGATGATTGGTCCAAACTCCGGTAGGGGATTCATCCATGATCACGCCCCGGTGAGTAAAAGGTCCCATAGGAGTATCGGCAGTGGCATACTCCAGTCTTTCGGTATTATTGGCCACATGCGGATAAGTGAGGTAATAAGTACCCTTTCGTTCAAACAACCACGGGCCTTCAATATGTCCTTTTTTAGGAACTTCAAAAACCACAGGGTCAGAAGCAAGTTCTAACATATTATCCTTTAGTTTTGCCCCGTAAATTTTATCGCGGGACCAGTAAAGATAGGCCTGACCATCTTTATCTATAAAAACATTGGGATCTATTCCCGTAACCCCATTAATTGAATTTTCTTCTGGAACAAAAGGACCTTCCGGCTGATCTGCCGTGGCCACTCCAATGGAAAAACCACCTTCCCCGTCTTTTGCCTTTTTCTGCCGGGTTGGGAAATAGAAGTAATATTTGCCGTCTTTTTCTATGGCATCTGGAGCCCACATGCTGTAGGCTTCAGAATCTGCCCATGGCACATCCTTTTGATGCAGGATCACTCCATGGTCTGTCCAGTTGGTAAGATCATCAGAAGAAAAAGTATGGTAATCGGCCATATTGAACCAATCGGGACGACCTTCACCTTCAGGAGGTACGATGTCATGCGAAGGATAAACATATATTTTGCCGTTAAAGACTCTTGCCGACGGATCGGCGGTAAACTGGTCTGTGATAATCGGATTCTGCCCTACACTATTGATAGATGTTAGAAATAGCATGACACAGACAGATGCTTGATAAAAATAATTCTTCATGTTTCTCATTTTTTATTGAATTCCCTCCATAATTTTGAAATGATCAAAATCTGCATAGCCCCCGGTATTTTCGGTTGCATAATTGAAGAGGGCATAACGGTAACCCATAAATTGTCCCAGGGTATATTCCATTTTTAAAGGCTCACCGATTTCTTTCCAGTTCTCTCCGTTTTTAGAATAATAAAAACGGGCGATATCTGTTCGGTTTTTAAAATCACAGCTGATCTTAAGGTATATTTCATCAACATCGTAAGGAACTTCCTCTATCACTTTTCCATCCCGGCCTTTCGCCATTCTGATCATTTTTTTACCATTTTCGAACTTTACCCCTACATAGCCATACTTATCCTGGAGCACTCCAAATCCTGCAATATCTCCGTCCTTCATTGCAGACAGGTCCAGTAAAACCTCAGCGGTGCTTTCGGGACCAATGGTTCTTTGTGTAAGCGTATTCCTGGTTGTGACAAAGGAGGTGTCTAATCGAGCATTCGTTAATCTTAGAAATCCTTTACGATCTTTCAGACTCCAGAACTTATCGTCAGGATTATGATTCCACTGCCATACCAGCGGCAGGGCATCTTCATTTTCGCTCCTGCTGAAGTCATCAGAATTCACAATGTGTGGGATCAGACTTTTATTTGGAGGAAGATCCAGTTCCATAGGAACTTTTCCTTCTTCTCCTAAAATTGGCCAGCCATTTTCCCATTTTACAGGTACCAGGTAGGGAATTCGGCCAACTGCACCATTATCGCGGAATAGGTACGCAAACCATTCTCCTTCAGGAGTATCGATTAGTCCTCCCTGGGCTACACCTTTATCCTGCAAAGCCAGTTTTCCTTCATATGGTCCCATGAGATCCCCGGCGCGATGAATAATCACCGTTCGCATTCCGCCTCTTGGCCAGGTGATATTGAACAGGTAATATTTTCCATTTACTTTGAATAACTGAGAACCTTCCGCCTTCAGCATGATATTATCCCCGGCCGGAGCACTGGCATTTTCTATCAGAACTTTATCGGTTCCTGGTACGATACCCGAGAAATCTTCTTTGAGCTGAACAATCCTTAAACTACCCGCAGCATAGATCATGTAAATTTTCCCGCCTTCAGCAAAATAAAGGCTGTTATCATGAAGGCTCGGTTCAAAGGAATGTTTCTTCCAGTCTCCATTCTCAATATCTTCAGTGGTATAGATATAGGTCTTTCCTGTTGTACTGGAAAATGTGGAGACATAAAAAGTATCGTTATGATACCTTAAACTGCTTGCCCATGAACCCCTGCCGTAGGCATTCTTTCCATTTTCCATATTAAGTGCATCCATATCATCCAGGATTTCATAAGCATAGTTTATTATTTTCCAGTTTACAAGGTCTTTGGATTTCATGATAGGCACGCCGGGGCTCATATGCATAGTCGTACTGCTCATATAGTAATTTTCCCCCACCCGGATCATGGAGGCATCGGGAACATCGGCATGGATAATAGGATTATGCGCCGATTCATCCTGTGCGATTAGTTGAAAAACAGTTAAAAATATTAATAGTTGTAATCCTTTTTTCATAAAATCAATCTTTTTTGAAAAGTGACAAATCCACGGCCTTACCCATTACTTCGTAGCCTTTTTCATTGGGATGTAAATAATCCCCAGTATGCAGGCCCGACTTAATCACCGATGGATTTTCAGGATCTCTTATTGCTTTATCAAAATCGATCACAGCATCGAATTCGCCGCTATTACGAATCCATTCATTAAGCTTTTGCCGAGCGGCTTCACGGTAGTCCTTATAATAAAATGACTGATCTATTGGGGTAATCGTTCCGCCAAAAACCTTTATTCCTTCCTTATGAGCCTTATCGATCATCTGCTTGTATGCAGAAATAAGGCCATCTGCCACCTCAAAAGCGGCTTCCTTATTAGGAGTATAGCCAAGATCGTTCACACCTTCCATTATGATGAGCCATTTTACTCCTTTCTGCTGAAGTATATCACGATCGAACCTTTCCAGCGCTGTTGGCCCTAAGCCACCGCGCAACACCGCGTTGCCTCCGATTCCCATGTTCAGCACTCCAATATGGTCGGTCTCCGGATTTTTCAGCAATTCCTGTGACAAAATATCAGGCCACCTGTTCTGTTTATTGGTGCCCGATCCGCGCCCATCGGTAATGGAATTTCCAATGATCGCGATGGCTGCCGCAGGTTCTTCCCTTTTTACCTCGATAGTGTTTATTGTATACCAGTGGTCGGTTTTTACGGAATTGCTAAAGTCTGCATTAGATCGAACATTTTGTCCCTCCGCTATATAAGAGGTCGTTCTGGAACCGGGATGACCGGTTAAACTGGCCGGTGTTTTTCCAAAAGCTGTTGTAACTGCCAATTCCATTCGAGGTTCCAGATCGAATTCTATAGGATCTGAATAGATCGCTTCTCCTGCAGGGATGTTAATTGATTCCTTTCCGCTGAATTTTAAAGTTTTATCCGTGGCAGGATCAATGGCACTGCTGTCTTTAGCAACGGCAAGTTGTACTTTCCTTATTTCCAGGGGTTTATCACTGAATTCATTGGAGAATTTCATTCTCAACTTCTCACCTCCTATAGAAACAGCTAGTATTTGCCGTAATGTATTCCCGGTTAGCCCCGGTTCTGGTGGCATATTTCGGGCTTCCACCAGTTGTGGGGCTGTACTCCAGGTACCTACCCATTTTTTTTCTGAAGCGTCGTTTTGTTCCTCTTTACCAGATCTGCACGAAACTATTAACAATAGTAATAAACAAGAGAGAAGAGTTTTTAGAAATTTAGTCATAAGAATATTTTATATCTGGTATTAAACTGAACTACTTTGAAAACATCCAGTAATCGAAAAACATAAGTTGAGTGGTCGCTCGTCCTTTAACTATAAAAAACAGATCATGCACGCCGGTGATATTTTCAACTTTAGAAGTAACCAGTTTCCAGCGATCGTCCCCACCGGTTAAAGGAACGTCTAAGGTGGCCAGTAG
This sequence comes from uncultured Christiangramia sp., assembly GCA_964456105.1. Classification (GTDB taxonomy): domain Bacteria; phylum Bacteroidota; class Bacteroidia; order Flavobacteriales; family Flavobacteriaceae; genus Christiangramia. The sequence continues at coordinate 53,516 of CAYWAB010000002.1, forward strand.
TTTACCATCTGTGGCATCGGCCCGAACTTCCATTAAAACATTGTTATTATGCACGCTTCCAACACGAGCAGTGATGAAGCCAGGAGTCTTTTTCCCAAAGTCTACTGCTTTAACCTGAATATAGGCGCCGTCTTTCATCGCGGTTACAAAATTACCAACCACTTCATTTGATTTGGCTTTAAAACCTTCAGACCAGGCAATGGTTTCTGCTTCGGTTTTGCGATATGGACTCATCGCTTTCAGAGGTTTCTCTATTCCGCTGGTCATATTCATCTGTTCGATCGTCCCGTCATCGTTAAATTTTAATTCCTGTACACAAACCGAACGATTGAATCCGCTTCCGCCTGGCAAACCGGCATTGTGATAGAAGAAATAGGTTTTGCCTTTGTAATCCACAACCCCAGGATGGTTGGTAAAACTACCGCCTTCAGTTGGCATTAGTTTACCCTGGTATTTCCAGGGACCATTGATGCTTTTACTCGTAGAATATCCAATATGTTCAGGTATAGGGCCGGCCGCGAAAAACAGGTAATAAATATCATTCTTTTTATAAACCCAGGGACCTTCTTCGTAGGTTGTGGGCCTTCGCTCATTCTTTTCGCCTTCCCTTTTTCCGAAGGCTTCAATAGTGTTCGGGATTTGCTGAATTTCCCCTTCTGTAGTGATCATATCTTCATTGAGCTTCACAAAATAACATACGGGATTTCCCCAAAACATATAGGCCTGTCCATCGTCATCAATAAAAACCGCAGGATCTATATCGGCATTGCTGTTAGAAACAAGAGGCTTACCAAGTGGATCTATAAATGGCCCATACGGATTATTGGCCACAGCCACACCAATACCATTTTGATTGTTGCGGTCGGTTATGGGAACGTACAGATAAAATTTATCATCCCGCTCTATGGCGGCAGGCGCCCAGGCATTTTTCTGCCCCCAGTCAAAATCGGTATATTCCAAAACCGCTCCGTGATCGGTCCAGTTTACCATATCATCAGTGGTGTATAACCGCCAGTCATCCATGGTAAACCAGGTTGAATTATCCTCATCATGACTGGTATACAAATACACTTTACTGTCGTGTACCATAGGGGCAGGATCTGCCGTGTAAGCCGTTTGAATAATAGGATTTTGCGCTTTCAGGAAGGATGTCCCCAGCATAGCCAACACAAAGAATATTTTAACTGAGTGCCTCATCAATCGCTTAATTTTTAATTACGAATCCGCCATTAGGTTGAATATATACGGAAACCTTTCCGCTGGAAGGAATTTTTATTTCTTTGGAATAGGTTTCTTTTTTCTTATCGTCGGAATATAAAGTGACGGTTTCACCGGCAAGCATTGGAAGTTCCAAATCCAGTTTTTTCACGCTTTTTTCCGCATTAACTCCCGCTACATACCAGGTTTGGTCATGACGTCTTGCCAAAACCGAAAATTTTCCGGGATAGCCGTCAATAAAAACAGTTTCATCCCAGGTCGTTGGCAAATCACTTACAAAATCGAGTTCAAATTGTGGAACATCCTCCAGGTTATTCGGAGTTAAGGCAAACATTTGCACGGGGTTCTGAAATAAAACTCCCGTAGCCAGCTGAAAAGCATCGGTGGTTAATCGCTCCTGACCTTCCTTGTTACCTTTATTGAGATATTTATTCAGCAAAATTCCGCCGAATTCCATACTGGCCACGGCGTTTCTGCTAAACGGATGCAGCGAGGCATAGAAAGCCTCCTTGTTTCTTACATCCTGAGAGAAAATAAGCATTTCCGAAGCAAGAACAGCCTCACTTCCCACAAAATTCGGGTACATTTTCTCCCATCCTCTAGGAAGCGTCGCCCCGTGAAAAATGACCATCAAACCATAATCATTCGCGTCAGAAAGAATATTTTCATAAAGTTTCATGGTTTCCTGCTTGTCGCCGCCAAAAAAGTCAACCTTCAGGCCTTTCACGCCCACATCCTTCAGCCATTTCATTTCCCTTTTCCGCGCAATGGAAGTATTCATCTTATTCAGCGGAGTCATAAAAGCATCGTTTACGATTCCGTTGGAATTGTACCAGAGAAAAACTCCTATGCCTTTAGAATCGGCGTAATCTATAAGTTCTTCCATTTTTTCATAACCAATCCTTTCATCCCACCAGGCATCGATAAGAATATATTCAAAATTCAATTTCGCGGCCAGATCGATATATTTTACCTGATCGTCGTAATTCATACTGTTATCCTGCCAAACGATCCAGCTCCAGGTTCCCTTCCCATATTCATAATCCTGAGAAGGTTCGTAAAGCTGATCTACCACATCGTAAGGTATGGTGGTTTCTACGATAGGCTTAAGGGTTTCTCCAACTGTAATGGTTCTCCAGGGCGTATGGCCCGGCAAACCGATTTGAGCGCCTACGCTACCAAAAACGTTGTTTTGTGCAGGATCAGGATATTCTACAGTATAAACTCCGTCTTTATAACTGCTTAAATGCGAGGCAGCATACAGACTGCTCACCCCGGTTTCGGAAAGTAAAACCCATCCGTTTTCGCCAATTTTGAATAGGCTTGGAAAAACATATCCTGTTTTTGAAGTATTGCTTTCAAGACTGACATCTGCTGAATAGCCGCTTTCGTAGCTAGGCGCCGTTCTGGCAAAACCGGTCATTGGTCGCATCATGGGCGACAAAAATGAAGTACTGCCTTCCGGGAAATCATATCCGGTAAGTTCTTTCTCTACAACACAAGCCCGGGTATCACCCCATTTAGGCAATTCATATCTAAAAGCAATGTCATTATCGCTAACCTGGAAGACTACGCTAAACTGCTTATTATCCTCATTAGAGAAGGTAAGCGCTAAGGTATTCGCCTTGTAATTTACCTGGGATTGTTTAATTTTCTCCAAGGAATATTCAGACCTAACAGATCCCCTTGCTGAATTCACAAAACTGAGGTTCGAAATAAAATCGGTCTCATTGGTTTCGAGGCCAAGAGGAGATTTTTCCAGCATTTGTCGCCCTTTATAAGTTACCTCATAAAATAAACTTCCCTGGTCCAGGCTCACTCCGATTTCTAGGTTTCTATCGGGACTTTCTACAGAAGAGATATTCTGGGAGATCATTCCCAGGGAGATCATCAGAAAACTTAAAAATGGAATAATTTTCATTGTTTGGTTCGTTGGAATTCAATAATTAATTAGTGGTCCAGAATTAATCCCTTCTAAACCGTCTTCTCATCGCCTCCTGATCTTCTTTGATAAGGTCATCTAAATTATGAACAGGACTTTCCACATATCTTGTAATGGGCATTTTACTGAATTGCTGGAAGTAAAGTAAACAGGCATCCTTCCAAACCTGTGCATTATCAGACTGATCACGTAATTTACGTTGTACTGCCTGGAACGGCGCATTATCTACGTATGGCTGCGCCTGGTCCCATATCCGTTGAAATTCTCTAACTTCATCGACACCTTCCTGATAATGGAAACAAAGTTCATCCCATAGACTGAAACCACTTTCCATTTCATAGTCCCAAGGTAAATGGTGAAACCATAATAAATAAGAATTCGGTGTTTGCCCAGGATCGTTGTACTTAGATTTCAAAGGTTCCTGGTACTGGCTTACTGCATTGCTGCCCGTAGATGTACGATCGAAGCCGATACCTGTACTGTCTGCCTGATGATAATAAGGTGGTGTCCAGTCTTTTCTCATGCCTTCCGGCTGCCACCACGGGCCAGGACCATAATGCGCATTTGCCGACATGATATGATGCAGTCCCAGAGGCATCATATAATTTACAGCAGCCTCCCTGCTTTTTAGCATCATCCGTTTTACAGGCTCCAGGAAATTATTATTCCATTCAATATCTGCTGTATGCATCGCTGCCGAAGTATTCCCAAAAGTAAGATTCAGCCATTCTTCTGCGATCCGGTCACTTGATAACTGGTTATTCCAGGCTAGCCTGCCAAAGGCATACCAGTTTGCCTGTGCAAACAGGTGGCCGTTCCAGTTTTCATCTTTGCCCACGTTCGAAACACCTGCTATCGCAGATATTTCCGTAGGAATCAAGGTACCATCGGTAACCCTTGCCACACTACTCCCTGGTCCTTCCTGGAAAGTGTCAAGGTTCAGGAATTCCTCCCACATCGTAGACAGGAAAACAAGATGTACAGAATGGCCAAGATATTCCTGAGTGATCTGAAGTTCGGGCATAACTGTGGTCTTCTTCATTGCTCCAAACAAGGGACTAAAAGGTTCCCTGGGCTGGAAATCAATCGGACCGTTTTTTACCTGAATTATCACATTATCTTCAAAATCTCCATCGAACGGCATAATTTCCTGGTAGGCCTGCTTAGCCCGGTCTTCTTCAGAAGGACTATAAACAAATGCACGCCACATTACAATTCCCTCATATGGTTTTACCGCTTTGGCCAGCATATTGGCACCATCAGCATGAGTCCTGCCAAAATCCTGCGGGCCCGGCTGCCCTTCACTATTTGCTTTTACCAGGAAACCTCCAAAATCGGGGATCAACTGGTAAATTTCTTTGGTCTTATTTTTCCACCATGTAATAACCTTGGGATCTAAAGGATCTGCAGTTCCAAGATCTCCAATTACCGAAGGCGAAGCGAAATTCACCGATAGATAGGTCTGTATCCCGTACTTTCTTAAGACGTCGGCAACTGCTTTAACCCTTTGCAAATATTCAGGTTTCAGAACCGAAGGGGAAGCATTTACATTGTTGATCACTGACCCATTTATCCCTATAGAGGCATTAGCTCTGGCATATTCTACCCAAAGCTTTTTGTCTGAATCAGTAACCTTAAGGTCATCCTTCTTCCAGAATATCGATTTTCCCGCATACCCCCTCTCCACAGAAGCATCAAGATTATCCCAGTGATTCAATATCCTTCTGTCATAAGAAGGATTGGATACTTCTGTTTGAATGGTTTCTTCCATAGCCTGCTTCCTGAGTAATTGGTAGACACCGTAAAGAATTCCTTTTTCAGTATTTGCCTTTATCTCATTTCTGGTAATAAGAAACCCATCACCCTCAATTAGTTTATTGTTTTCCACACTAAACTTGAAAGTAGCTCCTTCTTTTCCCTGCCAGCCGTTTACAAGCTCTTCTTTTGCAAGATCTAAAAAAGCTGATTTTTTCGCCTGTACTCTTACGGGTTTCGCTTCTTTTCTCTGCAGCCAAAGATCGTGAGGTTCCTGGGCCTGTATTCCGGAAAAGAATATCAGTAAACTGAATATTAGCAGGTTTTTCAACATAATCACTTATTTAATAGAATGATTTTTCTAAGCTCCTTAATCCAGGTTCGCCTGATTACCTGAGGTTGCATATAAACCAATCATGGCACCGGTAAATCCTCCGGCCACATTGGTGGAAAGAATGTCGCCAGAAACCTTTCCGCCCAGACTCTGATAATTCTCACCATCCAGGGCGTAGCTAAATTCATACTCATCACCTCTGGCCTGTACTCGCAATTGTACAGGATTATCAAGATCGATCTTTTCTTTTGCCAGGATCTCAGAAGAACCCTTTTCGGTTCTCTGAAGCAGAATATAATATTCCTTATCCTTCCTGGTAATCCCGAACAAATAGTTGAAACGTTCGTTCTGGTAACAGGTTATCCCGGCAAGGTCCTCTTCAGACTTAGGTTTGTACTCCATCTTGGTGGTGAAAGTAAAACTCTTGTGCATCTGGCGGTGGAATAAGGTCGCCGTGGGTTTTAATTCGGTAATATCAGCCTCGAATGGCTCAATTTTCAAGCCTTTTTTGGTTCTGGAAATAAATGCTTCACGCGGACCTCTTAAACCGATCCAGCGATAGTTTAAGGTATCCGCCTTAAAATCTTCATTAAAAGTGAAGTTTCCATTCGGGAAAAATCCTTCTTCCCCAGTTTTGTTCTCAACTCCTTCCGGCAATTTCAATTTTGGTTCTATTGGAAGGAGTCCGTTTTCAAATACCGGGTATTTTCCTGACCAATCTACAGGCAGAATAAAAGTTTCCCTACCAGTATTTACGCGGCCTTCTTCATTAGGACGTATCGCCAGGAATACTCCGTAATATTTATCATTTGGGCCTTTTACGAGATCTGCATGGCCGGCCCAGTCTACCATATTTTCCCTGTTTTTCGGGAAATAACGTTGCGTCAGGATCGGATTACTTGGAGCTGGCTTATAAGGTCCCTTTGGATTTTCACTGCTGAAGATGACTTCGCTATGCCAACCGCCGGTTCCTCCCTCGGCGCACATCAGATAATACAAACCATCTTTTTTGTAGATATGCGGGGCCTCGATCCAGATAGGTTTATCGGCAAGATCCACCCCACCATCAACGATGATTTTATCGGTTCCCTCGATCACCTGGTCTTTTTCCACGTCGTATTCCCAGATCTTGATCACTCGATGTCCCTGGTATAGTTCTTCCCCGGGGTTTGGCGCGTCGTTGTGAACCACATAGGCCTTCCCGTCATCATCAAAAAAAATGGAAGGATCAATACCATCAAAATTAAGTTTATAGGGTTCGCTCCAGCTTTTCTTAGGGTCCTTGGTTTTTACCACTATATTCCCTAAACCACCAGCAAATGCGGTGGTAATCATATAAAAAGTGTCATTATTTTCATTATAGGTAATTCCCGGAGCATATACACCCTGACTTATTCCGGTATCATGAACATCGAGTTGTGATGTCCTATCCAGCACATGACCAATTTGTTTCCAGTTCACCAGATCGTTGGAATGAAAAATGGGCACCCCGGGAAACATGGCAAAAGAGGAAACCACCATGTAGTAGTCATCTCCTTTTCGAGTAATTGCCGGATCGGGATAAGTTCCCTGCAGGATCGGGTTATAGAATTCATTCTCTTCAAGCGGATATTTCTTATAAACCTCATCTTCGCCAATATAGGTCGCGCTTAGGAAAACAGGGTCCCCTTTAGCCGAAGAATAGCTTTCAGTTTTATCGTTGTTTTTCTGAAATGCCATAAATATCAAGGCACTGAATACTATTAAAAACGTAAATTTAATTTTCATCATTATTATAGTTGTTTATCTGGTAAGTTTAATTATAGAATCCACTATTGGTTTGGGTTTATTATCCCTATCGAAAAGCAACGGATAATCGGTTCTTCCCCTTACCGGCCAGTTATTCTTCCAGGAATTTCCGTCGTTTACCCCCCAAAGAGTTACCCGCTCGATCTTATCCTGATGCTTTAGAAAGAGTTTGAAGAAATCCAAATATCGGTTGGTAAATTGTTTGCTAACTTCCTCTGGCAAGCCGTTAGGGAATGGATTCATTTCATCCTCATATTCATAATTTTTAGATATCTCGGCACCGGCATTTCCCCATGGAGAAGGTAAAACGCTAAGGTCTAGTTCACTAATAGACACTGTACCCAATTCTCCGAAGGCCTCAATACTTTTTTCCATTTCTGAGAGTTCAGGATGCGACATTCCCACATGGCCCTGCATACCTATTCCATCGATAGGGATTCCCTGGGCTTTCAATTCTTTTACCATTTTTACCACTCCTTCTCTTTTGCCGAGTTTGGACATAGAGTAGTCATTATAATATAATTTGGCATCAGGATCTGCCTCATGGGCGAACTGAAATGCAAGCTTGATAAAATCCTTGCCAAGGATCTCATAAAATTTACTCTTCCTATAACTGCCATCATCTTCTATGGCTTCATTCACCACATCCCAGCTATCGATCCTACCTTTATACCGGCCCATTACAGTTCCTATATGATCTTTCATCCGTCGGGTAAGCTCTTCTTTGGAAACCTGATTACCCTGATCATCGGTAAAGAACCAGCGTGGAGCCTGTGAATGCCATATTAAAGTATGGCCATGAATATGCATATCATTTTTTTCTCCGAAGTCTACGAATTGATCTGCCAGGTCGAACTCAAATTTTCCTTGTTCCGGTTGAATTCTTCCGCTTTTCATAACATTTTCAGCAACAATTGAATTGAAATGCTTTTCAACCACCCCTATTTCTTCCGGATTACGGCCGGTAATCTGCCATGCATTAAGAGCAGTGCCGATATAAAATTTATCCATGAGAGCCTCTTGCAAGGTTATACTATATTGGTACTTAACCTCTTTCTCTGTAAAAGACGTTCCAATCAGGAAAATTGCGATGAAAAATATTCCCATTCCCAGCCATCTTATATTTCCGGTTCTTTTCATTTTTGATCTCGTTTTAATTAGTATCCAAAAGGTCCACGGTATTTAAAGTTGATTCTCTATGGATGATTTTAGTGTCTATTTGAATATTAAATGGTTCAGCATCAAGGTGATTTTCGATCCTGTCTACGAGCATTTCTATAGCATAACGGCCCTGTTCTTCTCCTCTTTGATCTATCGCGCTTAAGGAAGGAAGGAAATGTTTCCCCAGATTCCCTACCGAAAAACCAATTACCGAAAGGTCCTGGGGAATTTGATAACCTGCGATTTTGCAGGCTCTAATTGTTTGTATTGCGGTTAGTTCGTCTGAGGCTAGAATAGCATCGACATTTTCGGTCCTGATGAAATCTAAAATTTCGTTCTCTGGGAAATCATCATAATTGACCTCCAAAATACAAGGCTTATGTTTTTTCTGAATTGCTTTTATGTAACCATCCTTTCTTTTCTCGTTTACCGAAATATTGGGGATTCCAGACAAATACAGTATTTTATTTCTTCCATTATTAATAAGTTCATAAGTAGCCAATTCTGCATTCATACTATCATTGATAGAAATAGTATCGCATCCCAGTTGGGAAGTGATCCTGTCGAAAAGCACCAACGGAATATTCCGTTTCAATAAAGCCTTTAAATGGTTCATTTCGTTATGCTGATAGGTCTCTTCGGCAAGTGATATTGCTATTCCATCCACATGGTTCCTAACAAGATCATTAATAATGTTCTTTTCCCTTTCCAAGGATTCATTACTAATGCAAATCGTAAGATTATATCCCTTTTTTGCAGCCTCTGAAACTGCACCTTCCAGCACATGAGTAAAAAACTGATGTGAAATCTCAGGAATAATGATGCCTAAAGTCTTGGACCTGTTCGTCTTCAGCTTCTGCGCAAAGGAATTGGGAATGTAATTATGAAACTCCGCCAGATCAATCACTCTCTTCTTCGTTTCCTTACTAATTTCCGGACTGTTCCGCAATGCTTTGGAAACCGTGCTTACAGATATGTTCAATAGTTCTGCAAGCTTTTTCAAATTCATTTCACCATCCATAAGAGATCTATATTAAAAGTCCGTAATTATTTTTTCTGAAATGGCTGTATCACTTTTACTTCTTACGCCTCATCACAGCCTGAGCAGCATTAATAATTGCTTCAGCATTTAACCCATATTTTTCAAAAAGCTGTTCAGGAGTTCCGCTTTCGCCAAAAGTATCCTGCGTAGCGACAAATTCCTGAGGTGTGGGTATATTTAGAGCCAGAGTCCTTGCGACACTTTCGCCCAGGCCACCCAAAAAGTTATGTTCCTCTGCACTTACTATACACCCGGTTTTTTTAACTGAATCTATAATTGCATTTTCATCAAGTGGTTTGATCGTATGGATATTTATAACTTCTGCTGAAATACCGCTTTCAGCTAATTTACCAGCCGCCTGAATGGCTTCCCATACAAGATGCCCTGTAGCCACAATAGTTACATCTGTACCTTCCTGTAACAGCACAGCCTTACCTATCTCGAATTTCTGGTCAGCCGGGGTGAAATTCGCCACTTTAGGTCTTCCAAATCTAAGATATACCGGCCCTACATGATCGGCGATAGCGATGGTAGCCGCTTTCGTCTGGTTATAGTCACAGGTGTTAATCACCGTCATTCCAGGCAGCATTTTCATAAGACCGATATCTTCAAGGATCTGGTGAGTCGCTCCATCTTCACCAAGGGTTACTCCTGAATGAGATGCGCATATCTTCACATTTTTACCGGAATAGGCAATACTTTGACGGATCTGGTCGTAGACTCTCCCCGTGGCGAAATTTGCGAAGGTACCGGCAAATGGGATCTTCCCTCCGATAGTAAGCCCAGCGGCCATTCCCATCATATTGGCTTCAGCTATCCCTACCTGGAAAAACCTTTCCGGGTTCTCATCGATAAAATCCTGCATTTTAAGAGAGCCAACAAGGTCGGCACACAATGCGACCACATTGGGATTTTTCCTTCCTAATTCGGTAAGGCCATCGCCAAATCCTGATCTTGTATCTATCTTACCTGTATCGGTATATTCTTTTACTTTAATCTTTTTCATAACTAATAATCTCCTAATGTTTCTGGATTTTGAGCAAGCGCTTTTTCCAGTTGTTCATCGTTCGGTGCTTTTCCGTGCCATGCGTGTGTGTGCATCATAAAATCGACTCCATGACCCATTACTGTATGTAATAAGACACATACTGGTTTCCCTTTACCGGTCATAGATTTTGCCTTTTTTAAGCCATCAGCGACCTGCTGAATATCATTACCGTTTTTGATTTCCAGAACATCCCATCCAAAAGCTTCAAATTTGGATTTTAAATTTCCCATGGGAAGCACATTCTCTGTACTCCCGTCTATTTGCTGTCCATTGTAATCTATCGTCGCGACGATATTATCAACTTTGTTCCCGGCAGCATACATAATGGCTTCCCAGTTCTGGCCTTCCTGAAGTTCTCCGTCCCCATGAAGACTAAAAACAAGGTGTTTATCTCCATTGAGCTTTTTTGCCTGAGCGGCCCCGAGCGCAACAGATAAACCCTGGCCTAATGATCCTGAAGCGATCCTTACGCCGGGTAAACCCTCATGAGTAGTAGGATGCCCCTGTAACCTGGAATCTATCAACCGGAAAGTATTCAGTTCTTCCACCGGGAAATATCCTGTACGTGCCAGGACACTATAAAATACCGGAGAAATATGACCATTTGAAAGAAAGAAAAGATCTTCCCCAATACCATCCATATTAAAATCGGGGTCATGGTCCATGATCTCCTTATACAAAACCGTAAAAAACTCGGTACAACCTAAAGATCCTCCGGGATGACCCGAGTTAACTTTATGTACCTGTCTCAAAATATCTCGTCTTACCTGGGTGGCAAAATCATTAAGTTCATTTATATTCATAGTTACAGGTTAAAAGATTTAGCATCCTGAAGAAATTTTTCCAGACCACTATCGGTGAGAGGATGTTTCAGTAAACCATCAATAGAGGATAGGGGCCCAGTCATAACATCGGCTCCAAGCTTCGCGCAATTAATCACATGCATGGTATGCCTTATAGAGGCCGCTAAAATTTCCGTCTCAAAGCCATAATTATCGTATATCAAGCGGATATCCTGGATTAGCTGAAGACCATCAGTAGATATATCATCAAGCCTACCAAGAAACGGTGATACATAGGAAGCGCCAGCCTTAGCCGCCAGTATAGCCTGGCCTGCTGAAAAGACAAGGGTACAGTTCGTTCTTATCCCTTTATCACTAAAGTACTTCAAGGCTTTTACTCCTTCCCTTATCATTGGCACCTTAACTACGATCTGATCGTGTAAGCCTGCTAGTTCTTCTCCTTCTCTCACGATTTCCTCAAAATCGGTGGCAACCACTTCTGCAGAAACGTCTCCCTCTACGATATTGCAGATATTGACATAATGTTGCAGAATATTGTCTTTACCCGTGATTCCTTCTTTAGCCATAAGGGAAGGATTCGTTGTCACGCCGTCCAGTACCCCAAGGTCCTGTGCCTCTTTGATCTGGTCTATATTTGCTGTGTCTATAAAAAATTTCATTCTTTTTAATTTTAAGAGTTTTTATAAATAATTTTTTCGTCAACATATTTTTCCTCTCCAGAAAAATGCTGTGATCTTTTTCTAAGGTTCTAAATAAAGACTTTCCGGAGGTCCTAAATAGCTTGGTTTCAAACCTCCCGCATCAATAACAAATTTCTGGAAAACTACTCCCGGGTCTATCATCCAAATTTTTAAAATATGTTTGCCAGGTTCAATGGAATCATGGATAGACTGTTTTATCCGTATATGATCGGTTACCGATTTATTCCACCAGTCCGGATATTCCCAATCTGGAATGGTATCACCCTCGTGTATATTTATGATCTGAGGTGCTTCATCATCAATGGCAATGGCATATTTGAGACCTTCATTCTTTTTAAAATTAAGAGTTGGAGAAACATAGGTATTAACCTTTAGTTCTCCCCCATCAAAAACAGTGAATTCATATTCCAATCTTGGAGCGTTTTTGCCTGGTTCCTTCCTATCGGCATTTACAGGTTCCACAATAACAGAAGAACCCGTGCGGCCGAGATTTGGCACTGTAGTCCAACTAACTTCTTCCGTATCGTTCTTGCGGGTGAAATTTGAAGCTTCAATGGAAACTACACCATTATTCTCAATAAATCCAGAGGCATCTGGAAGATCCTGAAGGAGAGGAACCTTTACTTTAAATTCCTGTCCAGCCCCTTTTAAAATGATTTCGCCCGATTCTGTACCTGAAGGAACCTGATTCCAATCTATATCTACAAATATTTTTTCTTCGTATTTGATTTTGCCCTCACTGGAAGAAACATTTATCCAGAACTCGACTGGCTTCACCGTGTAGCTTAATTCACTTTCACCAAGATTAAAGATTTCAATGAATCTTTTTTGATCATTTAAGGGATCGAAAGGAGAAAAACTATGGCTGTATAATCCTCCACGAGACCACCGTGTTGAAATACCGTCTTCAATAACATATCCCAGTCCTGCAGAAGCAGGTGTTTGAATATAAGTGATCTCTGGCATCCTGTTAACCGGTGGTTCATTCCAGCTTCTATAACCTATACGGTTTTGTGACATCATATGATTCCACTTCCCTTCAGCTAGGGTATCGTGATAATACCTAGTAAGTTGTTCGTCCCTAAAGAATTTTTCTTTCACCTTTTCGGCATACATGTTCGTAGAAGCCCTGTTCTGTAAAGAATACAGCTCATTCTTAGCGGCTGCCACATACATTTCATTTAAATTGTTACTTATCTCTACTGGGAAAAGAACCAGTTGGTAAAATGCAGACTTATGGCTTTCAGGTAATTTCCTGTATATCTCTCTACTTCTTAGAACCAATTGATCATATTTTTCCAGAACCCTGTCTGCTTCCCGATAATTACTCAGGCTGTAGGTATCTGGCTTTATCATTTCTGGAGTACGTCTTGCACTGTATTTAGTATATTTCGCAAATATATCAGCAATTTCAGGAGCATATTCCTCCCCGAACTGTAGTGCAGCCCACTCCCTGTAATAATTTTGAAGGTCTTCTGCTTCCATCTCAGCATCCCATGCAAAATCCAGGAAAAAACTAATGGGCAGTTCCATTGGTTTAATATCCCCCACGTTCACAATCCAAAGATCATCCACTCCCCATTCATAAGTGAGCTTCATCTGTTCCCATACCCGCTCGATTTGGGTAACATTAAGAAATCTGTAGGATACCGGACCACCCACAAAATCAAAATGATAATACATCCCATAACCTCTTTCCTCATCAAGATCTTCCTTTTTTGGAAGAAATCTCACATTACCCCAGTTATCATCTCCAAACAGGATCAAGATATCGTCGTCCACACGCATCCCTTTATCGTAATAATCCTGAACTTCCTTGTAAAGAGCCCAAACCTGGGGTGTTTCTTCAGCAGGTTTCCCAGTTACCTCCTCGATAATTTGGCGTTGATCAGCAATAATTCTCTTCATTAGATCGATTGCCGTTCCCTCGCTCATGGCCTCATCGCCGTCTCCACGCATGCCCACGGTCACCACACTCTCATAATCACCCATACGTTCAATGCCGCCTCGCCAGAATTCTTTCAATTTTTCTTCATTTGTTTCGTAATTCCATTCACCACCTTCGTACCGACTCCATTCTTCATGATAACGCATCATTGGTTCATGGTGGGAAGTAGATATAACGATTCCATATTCATCAGCGAGACGAAGGTTCTCTGGGTCATCGGTAGCGAAAACAGTGGGTCGCCACATTGCAGGCCACAGGTAATTTCCCTTATTACGTAGAATTAGTTCAAAAACCTTTTCGTAAAACTCATGATTAAACCCGCCAAATTTTTCCTTGGCCCAATTGGTCAAGGCGGGTGCTTCATCATTAATGAATATTCCTCTGTATTTTACTGAAGGTGCCTTAGACACATAGCGTCCCTTCTTTATAAAAAGATTTTCCTTTTTAGAGACAGGAGAATCGGCCCACCAATACCAAGGAGACACTCCTATTTTTTCAGAGAGTGTAAATACTCCATATGCCGTTCCACGTTTATCACTTCCTGCAATTACCAAAGCCTGGTCTACACCTGGAAGTGGATTTTGTACAGTTTCAATTATAAAAAGTTCCCATTCTCCTCGAATATCCTCGACATCTAGCTTTCCGGAAGCAATCAGGCCTTTTATCAGGTTACTGTTTTCGATAGATCCAATAATGATCAGGTTATTTTTAACCTCATCACTAGAAGATAAAACTTCAGGCCTTTTACCTGTTACCTTTTCGATATCATATGCAAAAAATCTTGCAGATCTCTCGATCAATTTTTCATCTGAAGCATCAAATAGGATTTTAATAGTAGAACTTCCATCTACAATCGTAAATTCCTGGCCGGGGATTTCTGAATTTGCACTTACCTCTATTTGTGAAGAGAGTAAGGCCGGGATTAACATTAAAAGGCAAAGAAATTTTTTCATTATAATATTTTAAAATTATGTGCTTTTTTGAACCTTAATGGGAAATGATTTGCTGAGCCCCAGAATAAATCATTTTAAACAATCGATTGCGTAATTTAATAAAAGTATTTCAAATGCACTGATTTATATCCTCTTAAAGAATTATGTCTGATTTTAAAAATACTTTTCAGCAAATCTGAAGAAGTATGTCCAGTTTGGTTCGACCGTATGGCCTCCTTCGTGTGCACGGAATGCAATATCTCCTTCCCCTAAATATTCTCCGACACCTGGATATTCTGAAGCTCCCATACCTTCTTTACCAAGAAGTCGATACACCGGTTCGGCATATAAAGCCCCAAGGAACATTCCTCTGGCATCTACCCAGCCTCCTTCCACAGAAGGATTCCCGGTACTTATAAAAACCGGCCTGGGTGCAACCATAGCTATCAGTTCATGAGAATCTACAGGAAGATCTTTGACCGTTAACGGCCCGGCATATTTTATAAAATTGGGAGTAAACCAATGATATTCTGAGGTTGCAGCTAGATTTTCTACCTGTTCACCAAAATTCCTTCGCAATAATTTAGCCCCACCTGCACCAGATGAACCAATAAATCCAATTGCAAATCGTTGGTCATAAGCCAAAGTAACCAAAGCCGCTTTTCCGTATCTAGAAAGACCCTGGATAGCAATCCTTTCCCCGTCTATCTTATCATTCTGAATGAAATAGTCCATAGCCCTGCTGGCTCCCCAGGCCCAGGCTCTCAAAGCTCCCCAGTCATTTTTATTTCTGGGCTCACCTTTATTTACAAGTCCAATAATGCCGCGTCTCAGTCCTGCGCCGTTATCTGCCTGATAACTGGTCGGCACCAGGCTAGCATATCCCCATTTTCTTTTTAGAAGTTCTTCCTCCCAGGGTTTGGTGGTTTTTTTCTGAGAAGGCCATATCCAGTCAAAATTAAGCACAAGAGGTACTTCCTCCTGGGCATTGGCCGGCAGGATTACCGTCATATCAATATTAACTTCAATTTCCGGGTATTTCGAATTATCTACCTCCCCTATCATCTCTTTAACCGTCACAGGATGATTCCCGATCACAGAATCTTTTTCATTTTTTATTTTCCATGTGACCGACGGAGTATTTTCAGGAATTTTACCATAAACCTCACTATTGAAATCGGCTACTAATTCTTCTCTCCTTTTGATCCAATCCTTTTTACTCTTTACTTTCCTGCCATTTTTAAAAACTAAAGGATCTGGTAATTCCAAATTCTTTATTACCAGAGATTCCTTGGTATTGGCTGCATTAGGATCGCTTGGATTTCCTGAAGGACCAATTCTCAACTTTACAATATTAAGCTTCTCCAACATCAAATCGTGATCCTCTTTACTGAGTTTCCATATGCTGTCTCTTTCCTTTTGAGAAAATTGGCTAACCGATTGCTGAGAAACTGCCAAAACCAGAATTAACAAGAGAATTTTTTTCATTATCAAGTGTATATAAGATCCTATAATTGTACAGCCAAATGCTTAGGGCGCCATCCAGATAATATCAGGTATGATTTACTTTTATTCCTATTATTTTACCGAGAATTTATAAGAGGTTTTGGAGGTGTATTTCTCTCCGGGCTCGAGTACTACAGATGGAAAACCTTCCTGATTTGGAGAATCTGGATAATGCTGAGTTTCCAGGCAAAAACCAGATCTTTTTTCATAATATCCCCCGCCTTTGGCTGGTAAGGTGCCATCTAAAAAATTTCCTATATAAAACTGGATCCCAGGCTCATTAGTGAACACTTCCATAAAACGGCCACTTTCAGGATGATAAGCCGAAGCAGCAAATCTAAATCCTTTGTCCTGCTCATTCAGAACCCAGCAATGATCGTAACCCAGGCCGCGTTTTAATTGATCATTGCCCTCTTCCTTATCCAGTTCGGCACTAATTTTAGTAGGTTCCGTAAAATCGAAAGGGGTATTCTCTACAGGTTTTAATTCTCCGGTAGGAATAAGGCTTTCATCTACGGGTAAAAACTGGTCAGCATTGATCTCTACAATGTGATCAAGAATCTTTTCACTGAAATCACCGGAAAGGTTGAAATAGGAATGCTGGGTAAGATTCACTATCGTCTTTTTATCTGTAGTGGCTTCATAATCTATCTCCAAGGTGTTATCTGAAGTTAAAGTATAAGTAACTATAGTTTCAAGATTCCCGGGGTAGCCACCTTCCATATCCTTACTTGTATAAGAAAGTGTAAGCACGACAGAATCCTTAGCTTCTCTTAAAGCTGCATCCCATACCACCTTATCAAACCCCTTAGTGCCACCGTGAAGATGGTTATCTCCATCATTTTTTTCCAGAACATATTCAGTGCCATCCAGGGAAAATTTACCTTTAGCGATACGATTTCCATAGCGGCCTATGATAGCTCCAAAATAAGGATTTTTCTCCTCGTACAGGGAAAGTGAATCTAAACCAAGAACTACGTCTTCATATCTACCTTCTTTATTCGGCACCTTTAATGAGGTGATGATTCCACCATAGGTTATTACGGCCATTTCCAATCCCGTGTCGTTCGAAATAATATATTTCTCTACGGATTCACCGTCAGAGGTTTTTCCAAAATTTTCGGTTTTTACACTAAATCCTGTTGTTTCCATTTTTGACTCTTCTTTTTCTGGTTCTTCATCAGGAGCATTCTTGCACTGTATGCCAAATAATAAGATTATTAAGCAGGCTATTCTGAGAAGGTTATTGTAATTTTTCATAATTAGTCGATTATAAATTTTCACATTCCGTTCTGGAACAAGTGGTAATAGGCTTCATTAGCATTAAGAGTATCTTTAAACTGTCTTAACCTAGTGTCCTCATCGATCACCAGAAGTTCTATTCCGGCAATATCAGCAAAGTCTTCCAAAAACTCTGTTGTTAAGGCCTGTGTATAAACCGTATGATGAGCTCCACCTGCAAGAATCCAGGCGGTTACTGCTGTTTCCATATCAGGTTTAGGTTCCCAGAGAACCCTAGCTACCGGTAATTTAGGAAGATCGGCTTCTGGCTCAACGGCTTCCACTTCATTAACGATAAGCCTGAACCTCGTGCCCATATCTATCAGAGACGCGTTCAATGCCCTTCCTTTAGGGGAATTAAAAACAAGCCTTACAGGATCTTCCTTACCGCCAATCCCTAGCGGATGCACCTCGCACGAAGGTTTGCCTTCAGCAATACTGGGACAGATCTCCAGCATATGTGAGCCAAGTACATAATCTTTTTTTGGAGTGAAATGATTAGTGTAATCCTCCATGAAAGATGTTCCCCCTTCAAGGCCCTGAGCCATTACTTTCATGGCTCTCAGCAAAGCTGCTGTTTTCCAGTCTCCCTCTGCTCCAAAACCATAACCATCGGCCATTAAGCGTTGTACGGCAATACCTGGTAATTGTTTTAAATCTCCCAAATTTTCAAAGGTATCCGTAAAAGCTTTGAATCCGCCTTCCTCAAGAAATGCTCTCAGACCTAATTCTATTTTAGCGGCTTCTACCAATGACTGTCTTTTATCTCCACCCTCTTTTAATGAAGCAGTGAGGTCGTAATCCTTTTCATATTGTTCCAGCAGCCTAGAAAGGTCCTTTTCAGTAACCTTATTTATGTGGTTTACTACATCTGAAGAGTCATACCCGTTCACTTCTACTCCAAATTTTATTTGTGCTGCGACCTTATCCCCTTCCGTTACTGCTACCTGGCGCATATTATCACCGATACGAGCTACCTTAAGATTCTGAAGTTCATCCCAGCCAAGTACCACCCGCTGCCAGTTTCCGATCTTGCGATGTGTCGCTTCACTTTGCCAATGACCCACAATCACTTTACGTTTTTTACGCATCCTGGAAAGGAGAAAACCAAATTCCCTATCTCCATGAGCAGACTGGTTCAAATTCATAAAATCCATATCGATCTTACTCCATGGAATTTCCGAATTGAATTGGGTATGAAGATGGCAAAGCGGTTTCTTTAAAATATTTAGGCCTTTTATCCACATTTTTGCAGGTGAGAACGTATGCATCCAGGTGATCACTCCAATACAGGATTTAGTGTTATTGGCCTCCAGCATTACCGCAGTGATCTCATCTGGAGACTTAACGGTATCCTTAGCTACCAACTTTATCGGTATTTGCTGAACATGATTTAGTCCTTCCACAATCTGTTTTGTATGATCGGCCACTTTTCGTAAAGTTTCCTCACCATATAAATGCTGACTTCCGGTGATAAACCAAACTTCTTTTGTATTAAAATCTATCATTTATGTATTTTCTAAAATTAATTCTGACCGTAATAGGCATCCTTACCATGCTTACGTTCATAATGCTTTTTAATTAATGAATCCTTTAATCTCGGTGCTTCAGGATTGATCTGTAAAGTTATAAATGCCATTTTAGCTATGGTTTCTAACACTTTACTGTGGTAAACAGCTTTTGCTGCGTTCTTTCCCCATGTAAATGGACCATGATTTCCCAGTAATACCATCGGCACCTCTTCATATGAAATTCCTTTTTCCTGAAAACAGTCAAGAATCTGGATACCTGTATTATGTTCATAATTGCCTTTAATAAGATCATCTCTCATTGGGGGGGCGCAGGGAATATCTTCAGTAAGGTGATCGGCATGAGTAGTCCCTAAAATTGGAATATCCTTTAGGCTCTGGGACCATGCTACTGAATAAGTAGCGTGTGTATGGGCGATCCCGCCGATGTTCTTCCAATGCTTATAAAGATAGGCATGTGTTTTTGTATCTGAAGAAGGCCTCATCTTCCCTTCTATTATATTATTCTCAAAATCCAGGATCACTATATCTTCGGGTCTTAGTTCTTCATAAGGCACTCCACTTGGCTTAATGGCAAAAACCTTTCTCTCACGGTCTACTGCGCTCACGTTACCAAATGTATAGATCACCAAACCAAGATTATTCAACTCCATATTGGCCTGATAACATTCCCGTTTTAGTTCTTCATATAAGCTCATTTTCTCTAATTTTACGAGTAATGGAATTCTCTACGAATTCCGCAAGTTCTCTATATTCCGTCAGATAATTTTGAATTTCAGCAACCTGGTCTGGCTGTGGATGGTACTCTGCCTCAAAAGCGCTACCTAATTTCTTACTTGCCTTTATCACATTCTCAAAAATACCGGCGGCGACAGAAGCATAAATAGCAGCACCCAAAGCCGGTGCCTCATCTGAAGATGCCACTTTAATGGGCATATTAAGTGTATTCGCTAAAGTTTGCATGATATAGGGCGACTTACGGGCTACCCCTCCAATACCAATTACCGTATCTATCTGGACTCCTTCTTCCTGAAAACGCTCTATGATCATTTTGGAGCCGAAGCAGATAGAATGAATAAGCGCTTTAAAGATATGTGGCGCCCGGGTTCCAAGTGATAGTCTGGTAAATGCGCTCTTAAGTTGCTGATTGGCATCTGGGGTTCTACGGCCGTTGATCCAGTCTAATGCGACAGGAATACTCTCTGATAATTGCAATTCTTCGGCCTGAGCAGTCAATCGAGGAATAAAATTTTTAGTTATTTCTTGTTTAAGTTCTGATTTCTGAGCCTGGGAAAGCACTTCCGAATTGTACACCAGGTTATCCAGAGGCCAACTTAATACCTCTTTAAACCAGGCCAGGACATCTCCAAAGGCCGATTGGCCCGCCTCAAGCCCAATCATTCCTGGAACCACTGAACCGTCCACCTGACCACAGATCCCTTTGACCGTTTTATCACCTATTTCATCATATTTAGAAACCATGATATCACATGTAGAAGTACCCATAACCCTTACAAGTGCATTTTCATCTATCTGAGCTCCAATGGCTCCGGCATGGGCATCAAAAGTTCCCACCGCCACAATACAATCTTGGGAAAGTCCGAGCTTTTCAGCCCATTCTTCACTTAGCATTCCGGCAACCTCATCTGAAGTATAGGTATCACGGTATAGTCGGCTTCTTAATTTTGAAAGATAAGGATCTAATTTTGATAAAAACTCTTTTGAAGGTAAACCATCCCAGCTCTCGTGCCACATTGCTTTATGGCCTGCCGCACAGCGACTTCGCTTAAAATTTTTAAGATCCTTGCTTCCGGTAAGGATGTAGGTCATAAGGTCGCAGTGCTCCATCCAGGAATAAGCTTCATTTTTTACCTGTTCATCTTGTCTTGCTATATGCAGGATTTTTGCCCAGAACCATTCTGAGGAATATATTCCTCCTTCGTACCGGGTATAATCTTCACCACCCCAGTTCTTACAAAGTTCATTTATCTCGTTGGCTTCCCGGATAGCGGTATGGTCTTTCCAAAGTATCATCATCGCATTCGGATTTTCTGCAAAATCCTCCTTTAAAGCAAGGGGCGTTCCATCCTCGGTAACGGGAACCGGAGAAGAACCTGTAGTATCTATACAAATTCCCTTTACAGTGTTGCCATCTGTTTTTGACGTTTTTAAAACCTCTTTGATGGTTTTTTCTAAACCTTCAATATGGTCTAAAGGATGCTGACGGAATCGATTGCGGGTAGGATCGCAATAAAGATTTTTTTTCCATCTTGTATACTGGTGAACAGCCGAGGCGACTTCTTTTCCCGATTCCACATCTACCAGAACAGCCCGTACTGAATCTGTTCCGTAATCTAACCCAATAACATAATTGCTCATTCTATTTTTTCTTCTTTCTTAAAGATATGATTTTCAAAATTCAAGGAATAGAATTTAAAGATCCGCATAAAAAATTCAGTTTTAATTATCCCTCATCTTTTATTAACCTAATTTCATAGATACCTGCGGTACGTGAATCTCCTACCGCCTCAATCCGAATCCTCTTCTCTTTCCTTTCTACCAGTTCTTCCGGCAGTGTATATTCTTTGGTAAAAAACCTATCCCCATTTTCTCCGTTTAACTTCTCTCTGGCTATTTCAACCCCATCTACAAGTATTCTAAAGTCCCTGTTTCTATCCTGACCATAATAAGTTAGGAGGATTTTACGGCCCAGGTTTTTTTCATCTTCCAATATATAACTGAAATATCCTGAAGCATCGCGCCAATGCCTGTCTTTATGAACACCTGTATTAGAATTTTTACTTTCTATTAAATGATCTGCTTCAAGCTGCTGTTCTCCGGGAGATATTTTATCAATGGTAACAGCATCCAATCTCGCTTCTTCAAGTTCACGCTGTCTTCTTTTTTCTTCTATTTCAGCGAGACTTTCCGGAGTCTCTACGGGAAGATATAAGACATACCTCGAATCATGTATCTTATAGAAGGGAACAAAATTTAAGGTTTTATAAGAAGACGGATAAACTATGGAGGCCGCTGAAAATTGCAAATCTTCAGACTGCTTCTTTTCAACAAAATTGTAAATTTTTTGAGGGTCTTCGGTTAGAAATATGGGTGTTTCTGAAAGAGGAATTTTTTTCCCATCAGCAATATGAGAACTTCTACCAGCGTCGGCATATAAACCCTTTTGATCTTCTTCGCTCGTTCTTGCAGCCAGTACAAAGGGTCCATATGTCAGTGCCACATAATTCGAATTATCGGAAAGCTTTTCTGTATTCAGTTTCATTGGTAATCTTAAAAAAACTTCATCACCTGTTTTCCACTTTCGGTCGATAGCTATATAATTCCCCGGAGCTTTATCTACATTTATTGCCTTCCCATTCACCCGAACTTCCAACTTACCTTCATTAACCCAAGATGGGTATCTAACCAACAGGTTTAATCGCTGGGGCTTTTCAAGTTGAAATTTAAGTGAAGTAGATTCGTCTGCCTGAAGATTGTTCTTTTGAACGAGTTTCAAACCTTTGTCTTTCCAGTTTAATTCGGAAGGAATATAAAGATTTACATAAAGGGAATCTTTTGCATGGGCATAGATCACTTTATTATACTTACCGTGATTTTCCAGGCCCGATCCTACGCAACACCAGAAACTGGTTTCCGGCTGGGAATAAACCCTGTAATGACCCGGCCTCATTGGAGTAAAATAAACAAAACCTCCGGTATCTGGATGCTGTGTGGATAAAATATGATTATAAAGAGCTCGCTCGTAAAAACCCATATATTTTTCATCTGGATTCGCGCTGAAAAGCTTTTCGCTTAGGCGTAGCATATTATAGGTATTACAGGTTTCGGGCCCTTGCACACTACTGATCATTGAAGAAAAATCGTCGATTGGATTAAAATGCTCTCTAACACTATTTCCTCCAATAGCCACACTGCGTTTGTTTACCACATTATTCCAGAAAAATTCTGCTGCTTCATGATATTCCTGATTCTGGTCGAGCTGAGCAATGGTTTCAAATCCTATAACTTTAGGTATTTGGGTGTTTGCATGCATTCCACTTAAAATATCCTTATCAGCCTTCAGTGGTTCCAATAGTTTCTGATGAGAGAACCTATACGCCAGCTCAAGGTATTTATCATTTCCCGTAATGGCGGCCACATCAGCGAAAGTTTCATTAAGGCCTCCATGCTCTGAAATCAGCATTTGCTGGACCTGTTCATCTGTTAGATCTTCAGTTTCGTCTATCATCCAATCGGTAAAGGCAATCAACATTCCCTTTGCCTTTTCTATACCTGCGATCTGGTAAGCATCTCTCAAACCTGCGTAGACCTTATGAATATTATATAGCGGAACCCATCTATCATTGAGACCAAAATTATGGGCACGAATATTTCCATTTTCGATTTCTTTCCAGATTTCCTTTCCGTCTGGCACCCCTCCTATATATCCATTCGAATTGGCCTGCTGGGCTTTTTCCATTTCATCCAGCATATAATTCAAACGTTTAAAAGTTTCCTGGCTTCCCGTTGAAGCATACATCTGGGACAGTGCAGTTAAATAATGCCCGGCAATATGACCATCCAAACCCATACTTTCCCAGTTGGGATAATTTTCAGCTTTCGGTTGCAGGCCTGCTGCCTTAAGATAAGGTGCAAGCAACCGATCTGGATCCAATTCAAGAATATATTGCAGATCTGTATACATCGCCTCCCGGAATAGACTTTCAATTAGTTTAACATCTTTTAGCGAAAAAAAATCCACCCGTGCAGATTGCCCGTTCATAGCTAGAACAGCAAACAAAAAATTAAATAATATGAAAGAAAATTTTTTCATTTACTCTGAATCCTATTTTACTTCGAAGACAAGCACTGAAAACGGTGGAATATTAAATTCCAGATTATTTTTCTCGAATTTAAAATCTTTAAATTCCATTGGAAGAATTTTTTCTGGATTCTCGAAGGTATTATGATCTTGAAGATTATCCGATTTTAAGATTTCGGCAGTTATATTTTTCAAATTAATACCTGATAGATCAATTTTTATCGTATTAGATTTTCTAGCATCAATATTGGTTACGGAAATATGTACTTTACCGTCCTGAGCTTTGGAGGCTGAGACCGAAACAGCCGGAAGGGACTTCCCGTTTAAGCTATATTCAGGGCTTTGTAATTTTACAGGAATAAGATCTGCATCCTGATGCACTTTGTACATCTTAAGCACATAATATGTAGGTGTTAAGATCATCTGTGAGCCTTTAGTCAGTGCAACCGCTTGTAACACATTTACGGTTTGGGCGAGGTTTGCCATTTTAACTCTTCGGCTATGGTTGTTGAAAATATTGAGGGTAGCTCCCGCGATCATAGCATCCCTCATCGTATTCTGCTGATAAAGAAATCCTGGGTTAGTTCCTTCTTCAACCTCATACCAGCCACCCCACTCGTCAACGACAAGGCCAATTTCATTATCAGGATCATATTTATCCATAATCTCTGAATGTTTGGTAATGTATTCATCCATCTTCAGAGCTTCGCTCATCGTGGCGAAATATTGTTCTTCTGTAAACTCTGTAGCCGGGCCTTTATTATTCCAGTCAATTACCGAATAAGAATGAAGCGCCACCCCTTCCATTAAACTTTTAGGTATTTCCTTCATAAGCACCTCCATCCAATGGTAATCACCGCCACTAGGACCCGAAGCTATTCTGTAGAGGTCATTTTCATTGGTCCATGAGCTCATAAAGGTTGCATACTGTTTATAAACATCAGCATAATATTCAGCATCCATATTTCCACCACAACCCCAGGGTTCGTTCCCAACTCCCCAAAACTTAACATCCCAGGGTTCTTCTCTGCCATTTTCCTTTCTCAATTTAGCCATGGGGCTACCTTCCTCATGATTTACATATTGTATCCAGTCGATAAATTCCTGAACTGTACCGCTGCCCACATTTCCTGCCAGATAAGGTTCACAATTTAATTCCTCACACAGATTCAGGAAATTATGCGTTCCGAAGCTATTATCCTCGGTAACCCCTCCCCACCATTGATTTACAATAGTAGGACGCTCTTCTTTTGGACCAATCCCATCTTTCCAGTGATAGGTATCCGCAAAACAGCCCCCCGGCCACCTTAGATTTGGGATATCGATATCCCTGAGAGCCTGTATAATATCATTCCTAACACCTTTAGTATTTGGAATTGAACTGGTATCGCCAACATAGAGACCATCATAAATAGATCTTCCTAAATGCTCAGCAAAATGACCATAAATATGTTTACTTATTTTTACCGGATTCTCGACCGTATTTAAAGAAACAGGCGTTTCTTCTTGCGCAATCGTTTGCGCGCTAAATCCAAAAAAAACGATTCCGAAAAAAAGTCCTATCAAGTTTTTCATCTCTTTCACCTTTTATAAAATTCTATGGAGAAATTTAATTTTTTAAAAAATAAACTAACAATTATACGCTTAAATTTTAAAAATACTTAAAGTATTTCTTCAAAACCAAAATTCCTGGTGTATTTATCAAAGAAAACTTTAATGGGGCAAAAAAAATTGCTTAAGGTCCGGAATTCAATTTTGCCTTAATAAAAATTGGAAAATAGATCTATCCTAAACTCATAAAAATCGGAATGGAAAATATGAAATAAAATAGAAAAGGGTTCTAGATTTAATTCGTAACAGGAAGAATTACAAGGTCGTGATAAAATATTTCTATAATATATAGCAAACAAAAAAAGCCCTGCATCTCTGCAAGGCTTTGTTTTTCTAAGTGGTCCCACCTGGACTATACTAAATTTCCGCCCATTTCTCTCATCTTCTTCTTATTTCTG
>CAYWAB010000003.1:0-71602 GCA_964456105.1 uncultured Christiangramia sp.
AAGCAAAAAGCCACTCAATCGAGTGGCTTTTTTTATTGTAAGTGGTTTAATTTGAACCCTCCGCAGGATCAGGATTTTATTTTAATCATATATTCGTTTAAAGCAGGCGGAGGAATAATGTTTCCGCTAAAGTTCACCTGTTCGAAGTACTTTAAAACCCCGCTTCTTTTGCTGCTTTTTCAAGTTGATCTGAACTTTCCTTATCGGGAAATTTCCATGCCGCCATGAATTGATAGTCCATCCTTTGGGGTCCCGAATTATTGTTAACGGCTGTGCCTAAAATTTCTGCCCCATTTTCCAGGGTACTCATAAGAACAGGATTGATCTTTTCGGTAAAGAATTTAGTGCGTTCCTCTTCACTGAGCTCATACCATGCAGGTTTGGCATTCCAAATTTCAGTGAGAATATAACCGGGGGCAGAATCACTGTTTTGCTGGGCATTTAAACCTGAACAGATAAGAAAAGGCACAATTAGGTGAAAAATGAATTTCTTCATAAGAGTTGAATTTGGTTAGTAATTATTAAAATTAATATGGTTGTAACCTTAAATATCTGAAAATTAGATCATTTTGTCAAATGCACCGGTTTGGAAGGCCTTAAAAACAGACTTACTTTATTGAAAGGATGGAACGGGATTTAAGGAATTGAGCAGTATTTTTAGAGTTGAGAAACCCTTTTAGGTTGAACAGATATACCCAATTTTTAATTTGAAAATGGGCTAGAGATATGAATTGCTTTTACTTTTCTTATCAAGTATTGGGATCTTGTTTAATTTGTAACTTAAAAATGTTTAAAAATCCGGTCAAATGGAAGTTATTTTAAAATCTGTAATTACCTGTCCAAATTGCAAGGTTTCTAATGAAGAGATCATGCCTACAGATGCCTGCCAGTTCTTTTATGAATGCAAGAGTTGTGGGGTTGTTTTAAAGCCTAAAGAGGGGGATTGCTGTGTATATTGCAGTTACGGATCTGTGCCCTGTCCGCCCGTCCAGAATTCTGATCCCTGTTGCGGAACTTGAATTTGATTATACTGCTTGAAAATGCTCTGAGAAATTTAGCTTAGATTTCACCATTCCAGGCTTATTTGCTTTTTTATCCAGGAATATGATGAATGAAGTTCCATCTTCGGCATTACTTTTCAATAATACTTTACCACCATGTGCCTCTGCCACGATCTTTACAAGGCTAAGGCCCATACCCCAACTTTTAAGGTGGCCGGTGTTCACCTGTCTGCTGGTATTTAAAAACTTAAAAATATTGGATTGTTTTTCTTCCGGAATAGGATTTCCATAGTTGTGAACACAAATGCTTACGTAATCCCCGCCATCTTCAATATGCATAGTAATTGGTTTATCCTTGGCACCATATTTTATAGCATTGGTCATTAGGTTCTCAATGATCCTTCGCACGGCAGCACCGTCGAATATTCCTATTATTTCATCTGAATCGGTTTCAAGGACTATTTCGTTCCTGAATATTTCGACGCATTCATTATAGACCCACCTGAGGTCTTTCATGATATCACATTTTTCAAAATTAAAAGTGATTCCATCCCCCGCCTTCAAACTAATCGCATCAAGAAGTCCTTCGATAAGTTCAATAGAATTTTTTAAGCATTGTTTGGAAATCCTCGTGATCTTATCCAGTCTTTCAGGTCCATCCTCATAGTTTACCATGTCCAGTGCAAGGTAAGCTGTAGAAATTGGGTTACGAATATCATGAGCCAGGGTACCTATGAGTTTTTCCCTCATTGCCTGCAGGGAATCATTGAAGCTGCTGGCCGATTTGACCATGGCTGTTTCAAGAGTATACTTTAAAAGAATACCGACCTCGGTAGTGTAGGAATTATTCTCCCTCAATTTTTCAGTAATCACTTTGTGGAATACAATAAATTCCTGAAGGATCTGATCCACGCTATAGGATGATGAAGTCGCTCGGTGCCTTCCATGGTCAAGGCTGTTGCTTATGATCTCCTCAAAATTCTCATTATTCCTTATCTCTTCGAAGTCATTATACCTGTTCATGATCTCTGCGATATCCTTAAGAACATGCGGTAATTGATTTCTCAACGCCAGGCTATGGGTGTTTTTGGAAGCCTCTATTTCCTGCTTTACAATCTCTTCCCAGTGATTGATGATCTCCTCGTTATGGTCTTTGATGTATTTAGCCGCCTGTTTCATTCTAGCTGGAATTGATAGATAAACATCTACAATTATCTAAAAAAAATTTAATAACCGAAATAAAAAATCACCAATTCCCTTCTTTTTTGATTGAAAATGCTTTTTAAAGGTTTGATAGGGGGGGGTGTGGTATATTGGGAATTGTTTGAATATTGCAATAATTTTCACAGATGGGTTTTTCCTTTTTTTTGCTAGTGTTAATTTTATTGCTTTGAGGTTCTTTCAGCTATTTGCTGCAGTTCCCTATCCATCTCCACTTTTGAGATCCACCTGCCCTGTCTCATTACTCCAATTGGATTTCGTAGCCCTGTGAGGCTCTCCAATGGATCTGATTCCAAAAGCACGAGATCTGCATCCATTCCTTCTTTTACCTGTCCAAAACTATCTTCCATCCCGAAGAAAATAGCCGGATTAATGGTTCCAGACCTTATGATCTCCAGGTTGCTCATCCCGGCATTGGCCATATCCTGCATTTCCTTATGGATCGAAAATCCGGGTACATTGAACAATTGTGGTGAATCTGAACCAAGTAGCATGCCGTGTCCATTCTCGCTGAGCTTTTTGATGAGCAGGCTCCTTATCTTATGGAATTCTTTCCATTGCTCTTCACTGAAATTCGGATCACTTAAATATTCCTTTTTTACCCGTTCCCAGTTGGAAAGTGTTTCCGGACTCATATACTTCATCTCGGGTAATGCTAACAGATCCTCAGCGGAAACGGGTGCGAACCATTTGGTAAAAAGGCTTTCTGTAGGGACTATCCAAACTTCATTTTCCCTGGCCAGATCTACAAGCTCATCGATCCTGGTTGTATCTGCCAGAGGTGTGAAATTATAACCGAAAAAACCGTTATTTTCCGGATCAACATTGGCCGACTCCGGTACCAAACCTTCCAGGAATCCGTCAATATGATCTATGGATGCATAACCGCTATTTAAAGCATGCCTGATCCCTACCTGCACGGGAACATGGCCGGCAAATTCGATACCGACTTCCCTAGCAGTTTTCGCCAATTCATCAAAACTGCTGCGATCGATGCCGGGATGTATCTTTAGAAAATCATAACCAGCTTTTTTATATTCTTTTACTTTTGTTCTGGCAATTTCGGGATTGGGAATAGAATTACCATTGAGTGAAGGACTGGAAGTGAAAATTCTTGGACCCAAAACAGTTCCCTTTTCTGTTTTGTCCCTGAGTTGAAGATGGTAAGGATGGCCAAGCATTCCCCTAATGGTAGTAATGCCATTGGCGAGGTAAAGAAAGAGGACATCATTTATTCGTTCTTCAGATACCGGTGGCTGCGGAATATGGGCATGCATTTCGGCCAGGCCAGGCATCAGGTATTTATCGGAAGCATCTATCTTTATATCGAAGTTACCAGGATCGTCATTGCTTCCGGTAATGCTTTTGATCTTTCCATTCTCAATAACGACATTCCTGTTCCTTATGATCTCTCCTTTTTCTACATCCACAATATTTACGTTGGAGAATAAGATCTGATCCTGAGCTATTTCATTGTTGGAGTTATCTGCTCCGCAATTGAGGAACAGGAAGAACAGCATTAGTTTTTTTATCATGTGGAGAGGTTTAATAATTATATGTATATCAAGCCATTTAAATTTAAGGAATGATTTCAAATAAGTGCTTAGTAAACCTCATAAAAAAGAAAAGCCACTCGACGGAGTGGCTTTTCTAATCATCATAATCTCAAATAAACATCAATTATTCAGCGGGTATCAATACAGCATCAATTACATGAATTGCTCCGTTTGATGCAGGAATATCAAATAATTCGGCTTCTACTAAAATAGAAGAGTTTGGATCCGTATCTCCATCATTAGTATCTATTTCACCAACTGAATTAACATAGATCATTCCTCCATTCAACATTTCTATTTCTTTCGGATTCTTTTTTCCAAGAACACTGTTGCTAAATCTTCTTCCTTCAGTTACGTGATATAGTAAAACATTTGCTACAGCCTCTTTAGGAAGAGTATATAAATTACTAGCATCTCCACCTAGTAGCTCTAAAAAAGCGGCATCCGTAGGAGCAAAAACTGTATAATTATCTTCACCGGTAAAAGCTCCAGTAAGTTCTGCGTATTCTAAGGCCGCAAGTAATAATGTAAATTGAGGATTTTCTGCTTCTGTATAATCTACTACAATTTCTGCGATGGTTTGATCACCCTGTTGGGCTGCAGGTGAAGCGTTAGCACTTGCATCAACTACATTAAGATCCTCAGATACCGAATCTTGTTCACATGATGCTAGAATAAAGACAAAGGCTAGAAGAAATGTCTTCAAGAAATTTGTTTGGGTAAATATTGAACTTTTCATAATAATAAGGTTTTGATTATGAGGTAAATATAATTAATAACCTTATTTGTTTAATAAAATTAACTAAACTTTAAACAAAAATTATAAACTCTTTTCAGTAATGTGATTAGTAACAATTAAAAAACTGTCTCGAAACTGCGATCAGGCTTGATGAAAATTTCATCATTTACCGTTTATCAGCTTCGGGACAGTTAAATTTTTTGTTGTTTCTATTTAATCTTTATAGCTCCGATTCCAGCATCCCATAATTCTTTATTATATTGGGGGATTTCCTGCTCTATAAGAGTTTCAGCTGTAGCTTTTAATTTTTGCCATTGCTGGTCGAGTTCCTGTTTTCTTTCGACATTGGCCTTATTGATCCTTGGAATACTACTGTAGGTCTGATCGATTAAGAATAGGTATTCTGCAGTGAACTTATTCTCAAAGTTCTCCACATCATCATAGGCCTGTGATCTTCTTTGCACCATAGTCTCATCCCAGGTCGTCATTTTTTCAAGTAGCTCCTTTCCCCGCTGGATCAAACCATCATCCTTATCCTGCTCCTCTAAAAGGCTCAATACTTCTTTAAGTTGCTCCTGCGCATCCTTCAATTTTCTGATCTTTAGATGCATATCGGTCACTTTTCCGGAAGCGTCTTTCATAAATTCATCGTACTCTCTGAATTCTTCTTCAGAAACCTCAAAGAGAGGGTTTGGAAGGATCTCGGCAATAGTGGTAGCATTAGCTTCCGGGGTTATCAATTCTAGAGTATATTTTCCCGGAGGAACCTTTCCGGAACGAAATCCGGACTCCATATAAACACCCTCGATCCCTGGGATAAAATCATATTCCATATTCCAGACGAAACGGTTTAACCCTTTTTTCTTATCCAGGACAGGCTGTGCAGGTGGACCGCCTCCATCAAAAATCAGATCCTTTGGATCTGCTTCAGAAGAAAAGGTCCTAATCTTTTCTCCCGACTCGTTTCTGATGGCGAGCCTGATCTCGTCTGTATTTTTAAGTTCAGGAAGTTCATAATAGATCACTACACCATTGGCAGGATTTACTCCCTCATAAGTGTTTGTGCCATCTCCGTCATTAGTGTTCATTTCACTGCTCCATGAGCCGAAAACGGATTCTTCAGGCTTATATAGTTTTAGACCGCTTTTAAAATTATCAAACTGCCTTATGGCTTCAAGATCGTCGAGGATCCATATGGAGCGGCCTGAGGTGGCCACCACCAGGTCATTATTTTGAACTTTCAGATCCAGGATGGGAGTAGTGGGCAGGTTCCTTTGAAATTTCTGCCAGGTGTTACCATCGTTAAATGAAATATAAATACCTTTTTCAGTTCCTGTATAAAGTAGTCCCTTTCTTTCCGGATCTTCTCTAACTACCCTTGTATATGAACCATAGGGTATCCCTTCTGATATGTTCTTCCAAGATTTTCCATAATCTGAAGACCGGTAGATCGCAGGAGTATAATCATGGAACTTATATTTTGTCGTTGCGATATAAACGGTTCCCGGATCATGCGGGGAGACGTCGATAGCATTCACCAATGATTCTCCGAGTCCTTTTGGTGTAACATTGGTCCAGTTATTTCCGCCGTCCCTGGTTATATAAACCTGCCCATCATCACTTCCTGAGTAAAAAACTCCTGTTTCATGAGGAGACTCGATTAAATAAGAAATGGTTCCGTAGTTTTCGGCTCCTACCGCTTCATTGGTATAAGGCCCCCCACCTTTTCCCTGTTTTTCATCGATGTTCCTGGTTAGGTCCGGTGAAACCTCTGTCCAGGTAACTCCCATATCTTCGGTTTTAAGTACTTTCTGTGCTGCATGGTAAAAAGTTCCGGGCTCATGCTGTGACCAGATGATAGGGGCATTCCAGTTAAAGAGATATTTCATGTCCCTGGCCTCTTTTCCTAAATACTGAATTGGCGCAGCCATGACATTGGTACTGGCCTGGGCTTCTGTATCCAGAACTTCTATAGTACCCAAATAACTACCGCCCATCACATACCTGGGATCGTCTGGATTGAATGCGAGAAATGCGCTTTCTCCACCGGCGGAGGCTGTCCAATTCCTTTCAGAAATTCCCGAACCACTTAAAGACTGATTGGCGATCTTAATGGAGGTATTATCCTGCTGGCCCCCGTAAATGTTATAAGGATAAAGATTATCGGTATTCAACCTGTAGATCTGGGCAGTAGGCATTATATCCTGTGAAGACCATGTTTTTCCATTGTTAAAGGAAATCGCAGCTCCACCATCATTGGCGATCACCATATTGGAAGAATCGTCCGGATTTATCCATAGATCATGAAAATCACCGTGGGTCCCGCTTAGCGTTTCCCATGTTTTTCCACCATCGATAGATCGTAATGCTGGTGCACTTAAAACGTAGACTACTTCCTCATTATTTGGATCTGGAAATACTTCAGTATAATACCAGGCACGCTGGGTTAACCTATTATCTCCACTTACCTGTGACCAGGATTTCCCGGAGTTGTTAGAAACATACAATCCACTTTTATCGGTATAGGAATCACTTTCTATTAAGGCATATACCTTTTCTGGATTAGCCCTGCTTACCGCAATTGCCATCTTACCCATTTTTTCTGGAAGGCCCTGATCCATCTTTGTCCAGGTTTCTCCTGAATCCACAGATTTATAAAGTCCGCTTCCTTCTCCACCACTAATAATCTTCCAGGGTGTTCTTTGGTGGTGCCACATCGCGGCATAAAGGACATTTGGGTTATGGTGATCTATAGAAAGTTCAGCAGCTCCCGTTAGATTGTTTACGTACAGTACTTTTTTCCAGGTGTCGCCGCCATCGGTGCTCTTATAAACTCCTCTTTCTTCGGTTGCTCCTGTATAGGCTCCCTGAGCGGCAACATACACAATATCCGGGTTTTTAGGATGTATTATAATCCTGGAGATCTGCTCTGTTGGTTCAAGACCTTTATGAGACCACGTCTTTCCGGCATCTGTAGATTTATACACTCCATCTCCATAACTTGACATTACTCCTCTTATGGCATGTTCACCCATTCCGGCATAAACCACCTGCGGATTGGATTCGGAAACCGCTACTGCTCCAACGGAGCCTGTATTAAAATAACCATCTGAAATATTGTGCCAGCTCGTACCGGCATCTTCGGTTTTCCAAACTCCACCACCGGTTATGCCCATATAATAGGTAAGTGGATCGCCAATCACTCCGCTGGCGGTAACTGAACGGCCTCCTCTGAATGGACCTATTAACCTGTATTTTAGGGGATCAAAATAGTTATCGGCTTCCTGACCTATCACTGATATAAAACATAACAGGGATACAAGGATTGATGAAAAGCGTCTCATGAAGTATTGGTTAAAATTAGTTCGGTATAAATATAATACTGACTTTTTTAAAGTAGGCCGGTTTTTTCAGGTGATTTTTTTACTATTTCCCTAATTTGAAGTCTTCAATTGTTTATTTAACAGGGAATTAAGGGGAGGAACCGCAATATTGATGTAGATTATTAAAAACAATGATATGGAGAACCTTGAATTAATTGGCGGAATAATAATAGTCCTGGTTACCCTCTTTTTCGTTTATATTCTGATACAATATAAAAAGCGAAAATAAATTAGCCAGTCGTGACCTTATTTTTCCGGAATGAATATTTCTTCAATAGATCTTTCAAAGAGATCTGCGATCCTGAATGCCAGGGGTAAGCTTGGGTCAAACTTTCCTTTTTCGATCGCGTTTACAGTCTGTCTGGAGACCTCGAGCTTTTCCGCGAGCTGTGCCTGAGTAAGATCATTTTCAGCCCTGAGGATTTTTATCCTGTTCTTCATTTATACCTGATTGTTCCAATTATCGTTCCCGTTAAATAAGTAAGTCCTATTAGAATCACGAGATGTGAGATCTCGGCATCATAGTTTATTAAGTTCACCACATCCAGCATAGAATAACTTAGTCCGGCTACCACGGCGATCCCAAGAGTGAATGCCATCGACTCCAGCTGGATCTTTCGTTGCATTTCGTCCAGACCATCAAGATGTCTTTTATTCGCCAATATCATTCCTATTCCTATTGAAAAATTGATTATGATGGCTAACAAACTAATTGTTGGATCATTGTCCCAGATGAATTTGGGACCGAAGGCCACTATTGCCATTGTGATTACCCATGCGGCTGTCCATTTAGCAAGGTTAAGGGTATTCCTTTTGTTTTTTTCCTTGAAGTTGAAATTCGTTCTTTCCATTTTTATGTCAAGTTTATTTTACACAAAAGTATATAATTATTTAAAACAGGAAGGTTTATTTTACAAAAAGTTAAGTAAACTTTACATTTATATTCTATAAATGGTTCCTGGTAAAATGGAATTATCCTTTAAAAGGTCCATTTTAATACTACCCAAAATTGATAAATGGAGTGGATAAACAATTAAGAGATAAGGCCTGCCATCATGCTTTCGGCAACGAGTTCGGCAGTATTTTTAAGATTAGATTTTTTCAGGATATTTCTTCGATGTGTCCTTATGGTGTGTTCCGAGACGTTTAGAAGATCTGATATTTGCTTGGTGCTATGGCCTTTGGCTAACAGTTCAACGATCTGCTTTTCCCTTTCAGTGAGCGCTTCAAAAATGTTAGAGGGTCTGTTACTTGCCGCAAGTTCATCGAAAACACCTTTTTCTGAATTCACATTGAAATAGGAGGTATTCCCCTCAAGATTGATAAAAGAAACATTTTTAGTGCTTTTAAGACTAAGGTGGGAGATGTCGGTATGTATGGAAAGTACATGTTGCAATGCACCGTTATTAGACACAGAGAGCGGAGTTGCCTGGTGAAGCATTGTCCTGTTCTTTCCTTTATAATCTTTCATCTGGTAAGAATATACCAGTTTGTATGACAAGCCTTTACCTTTCTCAAGGAATCTGTTAAAGAAATCCTTGATCACCTTTTCTTTATTTTCGATATCCGTTATTTCCTCATCGATTACTGTATTCAGTAAATGATTAATGGTGACCTTTTTTCTGGATATTCCTACGAAATCTTCCACAGAGGCAGAAACATAATCCAATTGGATATTGAAAAGGTTTAGTACATAGAAATAAGAAACTCCTGGAGAGAAAAGAGCAGCCATTCTTTTAAATTGTTCGGAAACTTCAAAAGCCTGATATTTTTCTATTTGTGAAGAATATTCCTCATGCCATATCTTAGAAATCCGTGCTATCCCTTTCTCCATATCAAATCTGTTGCACTAACGAAGATATATATTTAACCGTTAGAAATCAACACTTGTTCACTTTATCTGGCCTATTGATTTTTAGTAAGTGAAAGTTTGATAAAATACCTCTTTTAGGGTATTTCCTATTCAACTTATAGCTGATAAATTAGCACAGTTGGTTGTTGACCTATATTCTGTTCATTTAATGATAGTTCGTGAAATGTAGGGTATCATGGGTTATTAGGAACAGATTAACCAACCAATCAATTTTTAAAAAACCTCCCATTGGTCTTATGGGAGGTTTTTTCTTTTATAACTATTTTAGGTTTTTCTTTTCCCGCTTCCCCAACTTATTTTCTTAGATTTAAGAGGAAATCGATACTTATGGAGATTGATATCACAAGGTTTTTGATCAATATGGGTGTGGCGGCACTTGCTGGACTGGTATTTGGTTTAGAAAGGCAGGCCAAAGATAAACCCGCCGGCTTAAAGACTAATATGCTGGTCGCACTGGGATCGTGTGCCTTTGTGATTGTTTGTACGCAGTTTAAAGATCTGGTAGGAACCGATATGACAAGGATCGTTGGACAGGTTGTGGTGGGTGTAGGATTTCTCGGGGCAGGGGTTATCCTTCATAAGGAAAATGAAACTAGCGTTAGGGGACTGGCTACCGCTGCAACAATCTGGTGTTGCGCCGGGGCGGGTTGTATTGCAGCTTTTGGACTATACCTTCATCTTCTGGTATTCACGGCGATGGTGGTAGTTATTAACCTCTTTTTTGGATACCTGAACTCCAGAATAAAGCAACATAAAAAAAATAGCGACTAATGAACACGGATCATGAGGAAGATTTTATCGGGCAAAATATCAATATCGATCTACCGGTAAATATACCATATAGGGTAATTGATAAGTTCCTTAAAGAAAAATTGATCGGTGAATTCATAAAAAAGGAGAACAGTGATGGGAAGATCACCCGTTACGCTCAAATTCTGGGCATCGCTCTGGCTGAAGATACTCAGGGATATGATCTTTCCCTGGATATCCAGATGCAGACTTTGACCTCTATTTTCAGGAATAAGAAAATAGACCTTGACTTCCTTTTGAATCTTCAACTGGACAGTGAAGAACAGGATATATTTGTTTCAGATTATAAGGTAGTTGGAAAAACTTCGAACTGGCTGGCAGATAAGTTCATACAAACCCTGCTCAATAATTGGATGTATGGTAAAATGAAAAATCGAATGAGTTTCGACTTCCGGCCGGTTATCAGGGAACAACTGGAAGATATCAATGATAAGTTGTCTGGAGATATGGAGCCGGCAGAGGGAGTATTCGTTTCAGGAGCCCTGGACGACCTTGCTATCGTAAAACTTTCATTTAGGGAAAATTCACTTCAATTTCTGGTCAGCCTAAAAGGAAATACAGCACTTACCATTAAAAAGATCCGGATGAATTAGACCGATCTGGTCAAAGCTGATTTTCATCATTTTTCTTGAGGAAAGCTAAAGTTACTTTTGAAAATATCTAAAAGTTTAAAAGTGACGCTTAGTTTAGTAGAGAAATATAATGTCCCGGGACCGAGGTATACCAGTTATCCTACTGTGCCTTATTGGGAGGATAATGAATTTTCATTAAAAAAATGGAAGGAATCGATCCGTAGAAGTTTTGAAGAGAGCAATTCCACCGAGGGTATAAGTCTTTATGTACATCTTCCGTTTTGCGAAAGTCTATGCACTTTTTGTGGTTGTAATAAAAGAATTACTAAAAATCATAATGTTGAAGTACCCTATCTTCAGGCAGTGATCAGCGAATGGGAGATGTATTGTAATCTTTTTGATCAAAGACCTGTAATAAAGGAAATGCATCTTGGTGGAGGTACTCCCACTTTCTTTTCCCCGGAGAACCTAAGTATCCTTTTAGCGGGAATCTTTCGTTTAGCAAGTAAATCTCCTAAAATCGAACTCAGCTTTGAGGGTCATCCAAACAACACCACCCGGGAACATCTTAGAACCCTGGCCTCTCTTGGCTTTAACCGGGTGAGTTATGGAGTGCAGGATTATAATGAAACCGTCCAGCGAGCTATTCACAGGATCCAGCCCTTTGAAAAAGTTAAAGAGGCTACCCAGAATGCAAGAGAGGAGGGATACACTTCAATAGGTCACGATATCATTTTCGGGCTTCCTTTTCAGAAAAAAGAGCATATCATCCATACAATAAATCGCACCAAAGAGCTAAAGCCGGACAGGATCGCCTTTTACAGTTATGCTCATGTTCCATGGATAAAAGGGAATGGACAGCGGGGATTCAAAAAAGCTGATCTTCCCTCAGCTCCAGAAAAAAGAGAAATGTATGAAACCGGAAAGCGAATGTTACTTGAAGCGGGATATGTCGAGATAGGAATGGACCATTTCGCATTAAAATCGGACAGCCTTTTTAAATCCTTTGAAAATAAAGAGGTTCATCGCAATTTTATGGGCTATACCGCTTCCAAAACCCAGGCGATGATCGGTCTTGGAGTTAGCGCCATTAGTGATAGCTGGTATGGCTTTGCCCAGAACGTAAAAGGAGTGGAGGAATATCAAAAACTTATTGGTGATGGCATCTTCCCTGTTTATCGGGGTCATATCCTCAACGAAGAAGACCTAATTGTAAGAAAGCATATTCTTAATCTCATGTGCCGATTCGAAACCTCCTGGAAGAAGCCTGAGGAATGTTTTGAGGAATTGCCGGAAGTTTTGCTAAGCCTGGAAGAAATGGAACGTGACGGACTGATCGAGATAAAGACAGACAGGTTGGTCGTAAATGAAAGCGGAAAAACTTTTGTGCGTAATATCTGTATGGCTTTCGATATGCGGCTGCAGAGGAATAAGCCGGAAACCCAATTATTTTCAATGACTGTATAATATTTAAAATTCATAATATGAAGATTACACCAGACAGAACTGTTGCCGAAGTAGTGACAGAGAATATAAAAGCCTCTCATATTTTCAAGAAATATGGTATCGATTTTTGCTGCGGAGGAGGAATTAGTATAGAAAAGGCCTGCGAGAAAAAAGGAGTTGATTTTTCAGCGCTATCCCGGGATTTGAGCGAGATAGATACCTTGAATGAGTCGGAGACCGATTTCAATAAGATGGAACTCGATGAACTGATAGATCATATCATCGAAAAGCACCATAAATATGTGAATGCAAATATTGGACTATTACTGCAATATTCGGTAAAGGTGGCAAAGGTGCACGGGAATAATAATCCCGAACTTAAGAAAATCCATAGCCTTTTCGAGGAGGTAGCAGGAGAGCTTGCGGCCCATATGAAAAAGGAAGAAATGGTGCTTTTCCCATTCATCAACAAGATGGTGAGGGCAGACCGCGAGAACAAAGAGATGCACTTTCCGTATTTTACCACTGTTGCCAATCCCATTAAGATGATGGAGGAAGAACATGAGTTTGCCGGCAATATCTTTAAGGAGATTGCTGAATTCAGCAATAATTATACTCCACCTTCCCACGCCTGCAATACCTACAGGGCACTATATGATAAACTGGAGGAATTCGAAGCAGACCTTCATCAACATATACATTTAGAGAACAATATTCTTCACCCTAAGGCTTTGATTCTCGAAAAGAAGCTTAGGGAAGAATCTAAGGAAGTTTAGTTGGGTTAAAGAAGCTGACGGGCCGAAAGGCCTGTCGGTTTCATAGTTTTAAAAAGCTTTCGCCAGATTCCAGTTTTTTAGAAAGTTCTTCCAAAGTAGTATTTTCCAGCATTTCCTTGAGATCATTTCGAATATTAAGAAAATCGAAATGAACGGGGCATGGATGATCTTCGGAACATTTAGGAAGTCCCAGGGCGCAACCTTTATAAATGGAATCGCCATCTATGGCATCAACGATAGAAGAAAGGTAAATTTTCTTTTTCTGTGGAATGTAGAAACCTCCTTTTGGTCCTTTAGAGGATCCTATGAGATCTGCCTGGACAAGTTTCTGAAGTATTTTAGCAGTGAAAGCTTCTGGAGAATCAATGGCATCAGCAATATTCTTGAGACTGGTCTTTCTTTTTTGCTTGGACTCGGTCTTAATAAAAAGACTTGCTCTAATAGCATATTCACAGGCTTTTGAAAACATTTGATAGCTTTAAGTAAATATATAATTTCATAATAAAAAAACGATCCGTGCGAAGAGCAATTGATCCAAAATCCAAAGATGGAAATTCTTAACAGACAAAGTCTTATTGCACTTGTTTATTTTGTGGTCATTGCCCTTCTTGGTGTGACTTTAAGATTATTTGCTCATTTTGAGATCCCTGCTAATTACAGGTTTGTTGTACACACCCATTCCCATATCGCATTACTAGGTTGGGTCTATACGGCTTTAATCAGCCTGCTTTACCTTATTTTCTTGAAGGAAAGACAGCTACTGAAAAAATACCGAATAATATTCTGGAGCACTCAAATTTGTATCATAGGAATGATGGTGACTTTCCCGTTTACGGGTTATGCTCTTTTTTCTATTACTTTTTCCAGTTTATTCTTATTTGCATCGTATTGGTTCACATTTTTCTTTTTAAAAAATGCCAATTTTAAAAACTCACAGGCTTATAAATTGATCAGGATCTCACTGTGGTACATGGTAATCTCAAGTATTGGCCCGTGGGCTCTTGGAATTATCATGAACACCGAAGGAAGTGGTTCTGCCTGGTACCGGAATGCTGTCTATTTTTATCTTCACTTTCAATATAATGGATGGTTTATTGTGGCATTAGCAGGACTCTTCCTTTATGTGCTCAACCAGAAAGGCTTTGTTTTTTCTACCGCTAAGTTCAGGTATTTCTTCCTGCTCTTAAATTCTGGTGTGATCTTAACCTTTTTTCTTTCCCTTCTTTGGATGAAACCTCATTGGAGCATTTATCTTCTGGCTCTCTTTGGAGGAATCGCGCAACTGGTCGCGTTCGCAATTCTTTTCAGAGAGATCTATAGCAGGGCATTTTCAAAATATAGTTCATTTTCTAAAGTTTTCAGACTAGCTATTGGCTTTGCAGGTATTTTTTTATTAGTTAAGTTAATTGCCCAGATTTTTGGTGCATTTCCCGCAATAGCGAATATTGTCTTTTTCAACATTGATTTTATAATAAGCTATATTCACTGGGTTTTCCTTGGAATAGTAAGCCTTTTGATCCTTGGTTTTCTTAATTATTTCAATCTTGTAAAACTATCTGGATTTAATATTTTCCTTTACCTGGCAGGATTTTTACTCACCGAAGTTTTCATATTTCTAAGGGGTCTTGACGCTTTGGTTAATTACATCAATTTAGATCTTTCTTCAGCAATAACTTTAGCCAGTATATTACTCTTTATTGCAGTTCTTGCTATTCTATTGGGAAATTTAAAAAGCAGCACTAAAGGGCAGGAATAGCCTTACCTTTTTCTATATCCCTGGTAATCTCAATAAGCTCTTTGATGATAGATTTTCCTCGATCTTTATTGTACCATATTTGTAGCTGGATTTTGAATGCAGTATCTATTTTACCGAATTCTTGTTTATAGGCTTCAACCATTTTCGTTGCTTCAGCAGATCTTGGTCCCCAGTGAGCTATAACCTCCCTATTTTCATTAAGAATAATAAGTTTTGGGATAGACCTGCTGCCATTGGTTAAGAATTCGTCCATTAGTTCAGGGTTTTCATCCCTTAACACTATTCTGAGATCTATTTTATCTGAAGTTTCTGTGATCTTGTTTAATACAGGAATGGTTTGTGCCCCGTCTGCACACCAGGATTCAAGAATTACCAGCCATTTTTGTGGAGTGCTTATATTTTTGAAAAATTCTTTTTCCTCGTAGGAAAATTCCAGGGTCTTGTTTATTCGTTTTATGCGATTGAAATTTAGTTTTGTGAAATTGATACGTTCACTGGTAGTTTCACCGGTCGTATCATCTTTCTTTACAAGCTTTTCTAAAAGTTCCATATATCCAGGATAACTGAATGAATTTTCAAGGCTTTTATTTATTATTTGTTTCATGATTATTGATTTTAAAAATCTTTTCGGTTTCCTATTCTTTTTATCATTAACACCGGAATGCTTACCCATAAAATCAGCATAAATGATGACAGGATCATGCCCTGGTTAGTTCCAAAGAATTTCTGAAATACAGCACCGGTATATCCCAATAATGCAGAGATATCCATTTTTAAAAGGATCAGTACCCTGGATAGGTCTATTGGGTTAAGCATCGTTGCGGTAAGAGAGAATTTGTCAAGAGGGTAATCCTCAAAATAGACCAAAGACATTAAAAATATTCCGTCATAGATCACAGCCAGGAATAGCCAGAGCAAAATGGCATATCCAAAACCTTTGATCTTATTGTCATTTGTTAGGGCGATCACAAAGGCAAGTGCGGTAAAAATAAGAGTAAGCAGAGCTCCGGCAATCAGTAACAGAGCAAAATTAGCAATGGCATCGCTGTTAAAGATGCCGTAAAAAATAAAGGGTAAGCCTAGACCTATAATCAAACTCATGGCCAGTGACAGTGCGACGCCAAAATACTGCCCAAGAAAAATAGAGCTCCTTCTTACGGGCTGTGCGAGCAATAACTCGGTGAACTCCTTGGAATTATAATAATACATCACCCCGAAAATGGTGCCGATAAGGGGCACTAAGATGATGATCACATTCATCAAAGTTATTACCGCTTTAGACAGATCGTTGTTCAAGAATAAAAGCGTGAGCCCCAATAAAAGGTAGAACAGGAAGTATACATAACTCCAGCGGCTTCGCATTAGGTCGTAGAAACTGTATTTTAATATCTTAAGCATAACTTGTGGTTAAAATTGATGCGATGGCATGTTCAAAATCAGGCTGCTCCGTTTCCGTTTTCAGTTCCGGGATACTTCCCTGGAAATAGATCTTTCCTTCCAGTAAAAAGACAATCTCATCGGCAATCTCCTCTACAAAGCTCATAATGTGGGATGTGATAAGAATCGTTTTTCCTTTTGCTTTTTCTTCTGCAATAAGTTGTTTTAATCTTAAATGAGAGATTGGGTCGAGCCCGGTGGTAGGTTCGTCCAGTATTATTAGTGGACTATCGAACATGAACGTAAGCAGAAGGTTTACCTTCTGTTTGGTTCCGCCGGAGAGATTTCCCAGTTTTTTGTTGAGAAAAGGCTGAAGCTTGAAGATTTCGATAAGTCGTTCATCTTCCGCTTTTTTATTGGACCTAAGGTCTTTTATCATGCCAATAAGTTCCTGAACGCTAAGGTTAGATGGAAAATTTGCTATCTGTGGTAGATAATCAATTTCATTACGGTATTTCCAGTTCCTTTTAACGGGCTTCCCGCTTATTTGAATAACTCCTGAATTCGGGACTACCATTCCAAGAATACTTTTTATCAGGGTAGTTTTTCCCGAACCATTAGGTCCAAGAATGGCAAAGATACCTCCCTGGTCTATATCGAGGTCTACACCCTTAAGGACAAGGTTCTTTCCGAATTTTTTATGAAGGTTCTCTATACTAATCATGGGAAACAGGTTTAAGTAGTGGATTTTTATCCATTAAGTTATCCGGTGTAAAAACAGGAGATACTTTTTCTGAAAAATCTATGATATCAATAAAAAGGCTTCTCAGCAGGATGATGGTTTCGGGGGTACGGTTTACTATATAAGAGAATAATTTTACCGGCCTGTACGGTACATCTCCAATCCCGTTTCTATCGAGATCGTAACCGGTATAGCTGCTCCAGAAATTATGGTCAAAAAGGTTATCGTTCAGTTTACTGTTATATGATATATCAAAGGAGTTATTCAAAAAATTGTTCTTTCGAAAAATATTGGAATAACAGGCGCCTCTCACTTTAACTGCCCAGCCATTATTCCTGAAATCATTATCAGTATAATTTATGCGGTTGGAGCCTTCAATGTTTATTCCAACCGTATTCTCAATGAACTTATTATTGGTGATCTCAGAATCGTTGATCTCCTTCAACAATAAGCCGAAAGAAGCCGTTCCCCAGTTCTTTCTGAAGACATTGCCCTTCATGGTTATGAACTTTGAAAACATTACGGCTACCCCTGCGCCATTATTCTCGAAGACATTATTTTCATAGGTGTCATTATTGGAAAACATGAAATGCAATCCGTACCTGAGGTTATCCTGGCTTAAATTATTTTTTATAAGGACATCGTCTGAAAATTCAAGATAAATACCATCCCTTACATTCCTGATACGGTTATCTATAACTTCGATATTATTACAATACCATAGCTGAATTCCGTTTCCGGAGCTGAATTCTTCTACAGCGTCACCAGTAACGGTATTATGCATTATTTTTCCATTCTTCGATTTTTCCAGATATATCCCAAAAAAGGGTTTTTCTATGGTAAGGTTCGAAATTATGAAATCCTCACTTTTAACTACTCTTACAGCGGCAAACTCGGTGGTATAGCTTGTGCCTATATTGCGAAGAATAAGTCCTTTCACCTGAACATGGTTTGCCTGGATGGTAATTATTTCTCCCTTATCTTCGGCATCGATTACAGGCTGATTGACTCCTATAATGCTTAATGGTTTCGTGATCTCTATACCATATTCTTTATAAATACCTTTTTGTACAAGTACCGTATCCTTTGGATTGGCAGATT
The DNA here is from genome assembly GCA_964456105.1 of uncultured Christiangramia sp. Lineage (GTDB taxonomy): Bacteria > Bacteroidota > Bacteroidia > Flavobacteriales > Flavobacteriaceae > Christiangramia. The sequence goes on from CAYWAB010000003.1 coordinate 18,354, forward strand.
TAACCGCACTTTTAATGCTTTTGAATTTGCAGGTGGAACAAACTTCAATGGTATTTCCCCAACTATCAAAGGAAAGGAAACTCAGAAATAGCAATATGTAGACGGCTCTTTTCAATTTTTAATGATGTAAGGTTGAATCCCGTCCCATTTAAAAAGCTGTCCTCCATATTCCGATTGCATCTGGCTTGCCGAATCATCTACGGCAAAGGCTGACAGGTTTGCTCCCATAGGACTTTTGATCTGGTCACTTATTAAATATGTTGCTTCGGTAGCCTTGATCAGTTTACCGGGGTTGCTATAATCATTTACCAGTTCCAGTTCAAACTCCTTGTCTGTATTCTCATTCTTAAAATTGATCATACATTCTATCGCATCGAACTTATATACTTTGCCCTTATTGGTTACGAGCTCAGAAGCATGTTGTTTATCAACTATCGTCATATTACAGAATACACATCCTTCCTCTCCGTAGCGAATAGGCTCCGGAGTCACTTCACAGGCTGTAAAAACCAGCAATAGTATTAACGTTATAAAGCGCCACATGATTTTAATAATTAGTTTTCGATTCTTTTTTACCAATGAAGAAGGCTACCAGGGTTAGAGCCATGCCAGCGAACATGAGATAAGCACCTGTATGGGGCCAGGAATTTACATCAAAATTCAGCATCTTCTGATGGCCCAGCAATGGTGGTTTATAGGTCATTGGAGTTCCATCCGGATGCGTCATTTTCATGATCGCGTTAGAATCCAGATCGGTTCCATATTCAATAAGCCACTGATTAAAATCATACATTCCAAGTACTCCCAGAATTGTCATTATAATGAGCCATCCCAGGAACCAGTGGTAGCTTATTTTGCCAAAAAAACCAAGGATTCCAATGATCACCCCTAAGGCTGCCATTCCGCCTATTACCATTGGGAATACTTCAAATTCCCACATTTCCTCTGGTTTAGGGATCTTCTTCATTCCAATATAGTGGTTCAGTCCATCGATATTCTGAATATCGAATTCGTGGACTCCTTCAATTCCTGTGATATGGATGTTCATTCCCATAGGATCAGGATATTGTGGTGCTCCGAGCATTATGTTCCATAATGGGAACTTGAATAGGCCCAGTAGCAATAAGGAGCCGACGATCATTATTATACCTGCTTTTTTCATAATTGATATCTTTTAAAGGCAAGGCGGGAGTATCAACCAACTCCCGCCTTTGTGGGAAAGAAGACCAAGCTCTTTCTTTCCCTAACTAACTAAACATCAATCTTCACCTAGAGACCAGCTAAGGTCAATATTGGAGTCTTTTGGGGATACCCTAATATAACCCTGCATTTCCTGGTGTAAGGCAGAACAGAAATCTGTACAGTAGAATGGCCATACGCCGACTTGCTTAGGCTCCCAGGTTAGGGTCTTGGTTTGTCCAGGCATTATAAGTAATTCGGCATTGTTTGCTCCAATCATGGCAAATCCGTGAGGTACATCAAAATCCTGTTCGTGGTTGGTGATATGGAAATAAACTTTGTCACCTACTTTGATTCCTTCAATATTATCCGGGGTAAAATGACTTCTAATCATGGTCATATAAACATGTACTTCATTTCCATTTCTTTCCACTCTGGCATCTCCGTTAGAAAGAGTGGCATATTTATGCTTGTTTTCATCGAGTTTATAGATCTTCTGAGAATTATCTTTGATGATCTCAGCTGGAATTCCAGCCGCGTAATGGGGTTCTCCATGGGTTGGGAAGTCAAGTAAAAGTTCCATTTTTTCCCCTGAAATATCGAACAGCTGTGCAGAGTGTTCTAATTCTGGACCAGTTGGCAGATAACGGTCTTTAGTGATCTTATTCATAGAAACTGCATACTTGCCAAATGGATGTGCCGAGTTACCTCCCGGGATCATTACGTGTCCTACAGAATAGTAATTAGGTTGACGATCCAGCACCTCGCGAGTTTCAACATTCCATTTCACCAATTCCGAGGATATAAAGAAAGTGGTATAAGCATTTCCTTTTCCGTCAAATTCGGTATGAAGTGGACCTAAACCGGCCTGTTTTACAGTTCCTGCCAATACATCCTCGAAATTTAGGATCGGAATACCGTAAGCATCTCCATCAAATTTTTCGTTTTCAATGGCATCTATCATTTTAGTAAAGGAGTGAACCGTTAAATCTGCAGAGAGTTTTCCGTTCCCAATAATATATTCTCCAGAAGGATCTACATCGCAACCATGGGGAGACTTAGGAGTAGGAAGTAAAAAGACAGCACCCGGAACCTCGGTAGGATCTACTGTTAAAACTTCTTTTTTCATCGTGGAAGTAGCAGTGTGAGTCTCGTGATCATATACATTGTGGGCGTAGTTTGCCGGCATCATTGTACCACCGCCATTATTCACATATTCTTCTATCTTTTTCCAGTTGACAGCCGCGATAAAGTCCTTATCGTTCTGGGAAGCGTTCACTTCAAGCAAGGTATTTGCTTCTTCGGTATTATAAGTAGTAAAGAAGAACCATCCATGTGATTTTCCACGTCCAGGATGTGATAGGTCATAATCGAATCCAGGCATGATAAGCTGGAACTTTATATTCATACGACCGGTTTCAGGAGCTACACTAATAAAAGACAGTGCTCCTTTAAATTTACCCTTGTATTCGTTTATAGGCATATCCTGCTGGGGAACGGGTACAGAAAATCTTGTTCCTGCCACCACATATTCAGTATTCTCGGTAACAAAGGAGGAACTATGGTTCCCTGCTGAATTTGGAACTTCGATGATCTCGGTAGTTTCAAAGGTCTTTAGATCTATTTTAGCGATCCTTGGAGTATTGTTCCCATTTATGAATATCCATCTACCATCAAGTTTTCCATCTGTTTGGGAAATATCAGGATGGTGGGAATCATCCCATGGGATAAAACCATGAGAAGTATTTAGCATAGGTTTTGTTTCTTCAGAATACCCATATCCGCTTGTAGGAAATTGAGAAAAAACAGGAATCTCCTTGAACATTCTTCCTGATGGTAAACCGTAAACTGTCAGGTTACCACTATATCCACCAGAAATGAATGCGTAATAATCGTCATGTTCTCCCGGGGCCACATATGTTTTTTCAGCGGCACTTGAAGCCAGGGCTCCCCGATCTCCATTTTTTGAATTTTCACTGTTGTTACAGCTAAAAAAGCTGGCTGTTAATAACAGCGAGAATATGTATAGAATTGAATTTTTCATGATTTATGAATTTTTTGTTTTATTAACTTTCTGGAATAATTACTTTATCTACCACGTGTACAATACCGTTTCCTGCAGGTATGCTGGCAATTATTTTGGCTCCCCCAACGTACACATCTTCACCTTCTACTACCACTGGAATATTTAGGTCACTGGCCTGGCCAAGTTTTTTGAATTTCTTAAGAAACTCTTTATCATACTTGCCGGGGGTTACATGATGTTTAAGGATGAAGGCGAGTTTTGATTTGTTTTCTGGTTTTAAAAGATCTTCCACAGTACCTTCTGGTAATGCATCAAAAGCTTCGTTTGTAGGTGCAAAAACCATCAGTGGTCCTGCATTTACCAAAACGTTTTCCAGTTCTGCAGCCTGAACTGCTGCTACCAGAGTAGTGTGGTCTTCTGAACCTATGGCTATGTCGAGAACAGTAGGCTGGGAAAGGTCATCTTTGATAAAGGCCTGGCCCTGTCTTTCCTGAGTCATGTCTTCGCTTACAGCCTCAGAATTCTCAGGTTCTTCCGCCTCATTGGTCCGGCAGGAAGAGATACCTGCTATAAGAACCAGGAGGAAAAGGATTTTTAAAATAGATTTCATATTAGTCGATTTTTGGTTGTTTAGAATTTACTCTGAATCCAGTGTCCTGAAATATTCAAGGATCTGCCTGGCTTCCTCTTCAGTAAGATTTTGATTGGCCATCGGAGATCCGTTGTGCTCTATCAGTAATTGTTTCGCAATAGGGTCCTTTCTGATCATTTCCTCCGGATTTAACATCATATTCATTACCCATTCCGGTGACCTCCTGTCGAGAACTCCTGCAGGTGCCGGACCAATGAATTTTTTGTTTGGCTTATGGCAGGCAAGACATTTGGAATCAAATATCACTTTCCCTTTTTCAGCCATAGAATGATCTATCTCATCTGGAAGTTCCAGATTTTTAACGGGACCGATACCTTTATTGCTCATATCGTTCATGTCTACTGAAGAAGTGCTTGTCTCAGCTTTTACGACCTCTTCTTTTTTTGAATAGTTTCCAAGCTGGACTTCATTGGATTCCTTTTTTTCTTCACTGTTTCCGCAACTTACAAGAGCGATTAAAGTGATCGCCCAGATGCTGTTTATTATATACTTCATGGTGGTTGACGTTTAAATATTCCTTTCAAAAGTACCAGAGAAGAAGCAGGTAAAATATGACATAAATCATATTTCGGATAAAAATGTCCTTTATTAGCGAAATCCTGGAAATACTAGATGAAAACTGGAAGAAATGACAATTATCATGTAGGACTAATTCGCCGCTGTTTAACTTTGAAATCCGGGAACGATAAATCCCGAAAATCCCTATTTTAGAACTTTAGTAATTAAATGATGTATGAAAATTAACACTTATATAGACCATACACTGCTTTCACCTACTGCCGGAAGGGAGGAAATCAAAAATTTATGTGATGAAGCCATCGATCACCAATTCTTTGCTGTTTGTGTGAATTCCTGCTTTGTGAAACTTGCAAAGGAAGTGCTGAAGGAATCACCGGTAAAGGTTGCGACAACCATAGGTTTCCCGCTGGGGGCATGTTCTCCTGAAGCTAAAATAGAAGAGACCAGGCAGGCGATAAAAGATGGTACAGATGAAATAGATATGGTAATTAATATCGGATTTCTAAAAGATGGCCGGCACGAAGAAGTAAGGGATGAGATCAGAGCAATTAAAGAAGCCATCGGAAATAAATTATTAAAGGTGATTTTAGAGACCTGTTTCCTTGATGAGGAAGAAATTGCAAAGGCCTCTAAATTATCGATGGAAGCAGGGGCAGATTTTATAAAAACATCTACAGGTTTTGGAAGCAGGGGAGCAAGTCATGAAGATATCAGGATCATGAGAAAAGCTGTTGGAAATAAATTAAGGATAAAAGCTTCGGGAGGAATTCGCGATTTTGAATCTGCGAAAACTTATATTGATCTTGGAGTGGATAGAATAGGAACATCTTCAGGAATAAAGATCGTTTCAGGAAATAAAAGATAGAAATTATGAGTCTGCATATAGAAGCCAATAAAGGAGAAATAGCTGAGTCTGTTCTGTTGCCCGGGGATCCTCTAAGGGCAAAATGGATAGCGGAGACATTCCTTGAAGATGCTGTATGTTATAATAACATAAGGGGAATGTTAGGATATACTGGTTATTTTAATGGAAAGAGAGTCTCGGTACAGGGAACAGGAATGGGAATCCCCTCTGCAATGATATACTTTAATGAGCTCATAAAAGATTATGGGGTTAAAAATTTAATAAGAGTAGGTAGTGCGGGTTCATTTCAATCGGATATCGCCCTTATGGATATTGTTATTGCCATGTCTGCTTCTACAAATTCCTCCATAAATAAATCGGTATTTGGAAATGCAAGTTTTGCTCCTACAGTTAATTACGATCTTTTCAGTAAAGCTACTTCCTATGCTTTAAAGAATGGTATAGATTTTAAAGCCGGGAACATACTTTCTTCAGATATCTTTTATGAAGATGATCCGGATGGTTATAAGAAATGGGCAAAACATGGAGTGTTATGTGTTGAAATGGAAACTGCCGGTTTGTACACCATTGCAGCCAAACATGGTGTGAAGGCCTTGTCTATCCTAACCATTTCAGATTCTCTTGTAACAAAAGATGAAGCTCCGGCCTTGATAAGAGAGCAAAAGCTGAACGAAATGGTGAACATTGCACTTAATTCCATCCAGTAGGCTACCAGAAGATCTTCCAAAGCGCAAAAAATAAGATTGCCAGATTGAGGATAGTTCCAAATTTGGCATCCTTCCAGTTCACCACTATTAGAGTTTCTGAAAGGATTATCGCCGGAATGATTACTACAGCCCAGATAGTATCATCGATTGCAAAAAGAATAAGTATCGCAAGGAATAATGTACAGCTAAGGAACCAAAAGAAACCTTCTAAATAGGAAATATCTTTGCTGAGCTGAGGGATTTCTGCCCATCTGAAACCTTTAATAAAACCAAGGCTATGAACAAGAGCATGAATGATGAGAATTCCAAAGAAGACGTATTCCATAACCCTGGTTTTAAACTTTATATTTTTTAAATACGACAGGTGAGAACTGGGATTTTCGCATGGTTTGCGATATCCTCACCTATACTTCCATAAAAGAAATGAGCAATCCCTTTTCTGCCATGAGTAGGAATAGCAATGAGATCTATTTTATTTGCATTGCAAAAATTGAAAACCCCATTTTCTAGGGTATAATCATCATAAAAATGGATCTTTTCCATCAATTTCCTGGTATCAGCGCCAGCTTCTTCCATAAACTTTTGCGCGTCACTTCTCATCTCTGAAGAACTCATGAATTTTTCCGGCAAATTAACGAACAGTAATTCAGGTTCAATTCCAAAGAATTTAAAGAAGTCTCTGGCGGCGATATAGGCTGATTTTGATTCCACTTCAAAGTCGGTCACAAAAACTGCCTTTTCGATCTTGAAGTCGGGCATCCTTTCCTTTATTACCAGGACTGGAACTTTTGCGGTACGCACTACCTTCTCGGTGTTAGAGCCCACAAATATCTCCTTAAGTCCGGAGGCACCATGGGAGCCCATAACAATAAGTTCTGCCCGGTATTCATTTGCGACATCATCTATCTGGCTAAATGCCTTTGTGTATTTTACCGCCTCCGTTACCCGGATATCCTTCAGGTAATCCTTTGCCAGGAATTTTTCAAATTTCTCCTTGGTTAGTTTGGTAAAATAGATCTCATTAAAGGTTTGATTTTTTTCATCACTGGTAAGATATGATTCATGGAGCGCCAGCATATGTAGCACCACAATTTCTGCATTTTGCCTTTTTGCAATGCCTGCTGCAACTTCCAGGGCATATTCAGAATGATCTGAAAAATCTACGGGTACTAATATCGTTTCCATGACTTTTAGTTTTATGGGTTTAGAAAGCGGTCATAAGTGCTTTCTTTTTCTTTAACTGCTTTTCTATTTCGGCCAGAGCCACTTTGAAAGCGTGTTCAAAGTATATTTTGGTGGCAGAGGCAAATAATTTCTTGCCGGGGATACTACATTCAATTTCACAGATGTTGCCATCTCCACTGGCTGTATTCTCTGTTTTGAAATAGATGTCGATCGCATTGATCATTTCATATTTCGAGGTCAGCTTTTTTAGTTTCTTTTCAGTATATGTATTTAAGGCTTCACTTGGGGGTATTTTTACGTATTGTACTTGAATAAGCATGGTAGCGTAGTTTTAAGTTTACTCAAAGCTAAACCTTGTTCTGCTTTAAAAATATGACCGCTGTCAGTATTCAAATATTTAGCTAATCCTTAAGAGTAGTTCAGAAGAGAAATGCTTATTTTAAAATAAAAATGAAAAGTTCAGGCATCCTATTTCTAACGATTACTACTCTTATTCTGGTGGCCCTTGCGATATTCTCCTATCTGGGTTTTTCATTCTCCCTTATTTATTATCTCATGCTTGTGGGCCAGGCCTTTTTGATCTTTAGTGTATATAAGGTCCTTACCGATGATTATACGACGAATAAGACTTTTGACGATTTTTATGAGGATCATTCCTTTGACCATGACGAATATTAAAATCAATCTGCCTATTTCTTCCAGTTCTGGTTTATGAACTTCTTAAAAAGTTTTACCTTTAAATCTTGAAATTTATAAGTAATTAGAGTTTGCGGGAAACTTTTCTGAACAATCCAAATATCTTCGATGTGCTCTTTCAGGCCGCTTCTGAAGGGATTATAGTAGTAGATTCCAGACAAAACGTTGTGGCCGCTAACCAGGCTGCAGAGGAAATGTTTGGTTATGAGCCCGGGGAACTCATCAATCATCACCTGGATGTTTTGATCCCCAAAGAATACCACCAAAGGCATCACCAGCATTTTAATAACTTTCTGGATAAAAGCGAGAAGCGCCAGATGGGGCATGGGCGTGATCTGCACGGCGTGAAAAAGGATGGTACTCGTTTTCCCGTGGAAGCAGGATTGAATCCCTTTAAGATAGATGATGAGGAGTACGTTATGTCGCTTGTTATAGATATCAGCGTTAGGAGAGAAGCAGAAAGGCAGATACATGAACTGAATACCGAACTGGAAAATAAGATCAAGGTACGCACTAAAGAACTTCGCGAAAGTGTAGAAAAATTACAGAAGGTAAATGTAGATCTCGAAGATGAGGTCAAGAAGCGTAAGGAAGCAGAAGAAAAGATAAAAGATGCGCTGCAGAAGGAGAAGGAACTAAGTGATTTGAAGACCAAATTCCTTTCCCTGGTTTCTCATGAATTTAAAACTCCCTTAAGCGGTATCCTAACCTCTGCAACCCTAACAGAGAAATACACGAAGGAGAGTCAACAGGAAAAAAGAGAAAAGCATTTAGTTACAATTAGGAACAAGGTGCATTACTTGAATAATATTCTGAACGATTTTCTTTCCATAGAAAGACTTGATTCCGGAAAAGGACAGTACAAGTTCTCTGAATTTAGCCTTAAACGGCTTATCAATGAAGTAGTTTATAATGCAAATATCACCCTTAAGGATGGCCAGGAGATCATTTATCCAAAGGATTTTCCTGAAATAAATCTTTATCAGGATGAGAAGATCATTGAACTGATTTTGTCGAATCTCTTAGGAAATGCGATCAAGTATTCTCCCGAGAATACGACAATTAAGTTCAGTGTCGAATTTGAGGGGGAAAATATTGTTTTTGAAGTGGAAGACCAGGGTAGGGGTATCCCAAAAAAAGACCAAAAGCATATCTTTGAGCGATATTTTCGGGCAGAGAACGCTCTGTTAGATCAAGGTACGGGAATAGGACTCAATATCGCTAAAGCCCATCTCGAAAATCTTAACGGAAGTATAAGCTTTGTAAGTAAGGAAAATGCAGGAACCAAATTCACTGTGAAAGTACCTATGAATCAGGGTTGAAAATTAATTGAATCTCTATGAAGAAAATTTTGTTAATAGAAGATGATATGACGGTTCGCGAAAATACTGCAGAACTGTTGGAATTATCCAATTATGAAGTAATTACCGCTTCTAATGGGAAAAAAGGAATTGAGCAGGCTAAACAAAATCTGCCGGATATTATCATTTGTGATATCATGATGCCTGAAATTGACGGTTATGGTGTTTTGGAAGCCTTAAGTAAGGATCCTGCGACCGCAAATATTCCTTTCATCTTTTTATCAGCAAAGACGGAACATAAGGACATTCGACGAGGAATGGACCTTGGTGCTGATGATTACCTCACAAAACCTTTTGAAGAAGAAGATCTTTTAAGTGCCCTGGAAAGCAGGCTTGCAAAAGTAGCTATATTAAAGTCCCATCAGGCCAAAAATGAAGATTTTGGCGTTAAAGAGGGTAATCTGAAGAGCCTTGACGACCTTAGGGAATTTTTTAAGGATTATGATCTTCAAGAATATAAAAAGGGCGAGACGATCTATGAAAAGGGAAAACAATCCAATTACTTTTACCTGGTTAGGCGAGGAGTGGTTAAAGCTCATCGAATGGACAACCAGGGAAAGGAACTTATTACTGAATTATATAAGGAGGATGATTTCTTTGGAAATCATGCCAATAATCCGCAATCCTCCTATGAGGATTATGCCACTGCCATGGAGGATACTCAACTCTATGCAATCTCCAGGGAGGAATTCCATAAGATCCTTGCCAGTAATCCCAAGATCACCATGCAACTGGTTGAGGTTCTCAACCACAATCTTTCCGAGCTTAAAAAACAGTTGATGGATATGGCTTATGGATCGGTGAGACAGAAGACCGCCAATACCATTTTACTTTTTGCCGAAAGGATCAAAAAACATCCATTAAAGAGTATACGGATTTCTCGTGCAGACCTCGCAGGAGTTGCAGGGATGGCGCCTGAAAGCCTCATTCGTACATTATCAGAATTCAAGAAGGAAGGCCTTATAGAAATTGAAGGCCGGAATATTAAATTAATGGATTCTGAAGCACTAAAAAATATCAGGTAAATTTTCCAAAATTAATTTAATCGGTAAGAACTGACTATTGTCATTTTTCCCGTTCTAGGCTTCGCTTAATTTCGCTCTTGTTAAGTGATGATCTATGAACATTTTAATCCTGACCGATTTTTCAGAAGTCTCGGATAATGCCGCTAAATACGCTGTAGATTTTCTTCAGGAAATTCCAGCGAATTTTTTTCTGCTCAATATTCACGACTTCAATTTTAATAAGTCAGCCAGTGATCTGCTGGAACATCAATTAGTGAACGTACTCCAAAAACTTCAGGATGGAGTACAGGATCTGGAGTCTTACACTAAGAATCCGGAGCATAAATTCAGTCTAATTCTGTCTTCCGATAATCTCATTAATGCGGTGAGAAAGGCATTAGCTGAGAAGAAGATAGACCTCATATTTATAGGGGCGGCAAGTCAGGCTGTTCATCAGCATCCTCTCTTGGGGGACCATGCCTATGAGGTCATCAGGAAGATCAGGTGTAATATAATGGCCGTTTCCGGAGACAGTAAATATGTTAAGCCGGAGAAATTCGTATTACCCGTAGACTATTCCGTCATCTCCCGTGAAAAGGCTTTTCAACAACTGGAGAAGACAGAATTTATAGGCTCAGGTAAACTTACCGTAATAGAAGTGGATGAAGACCATCATGAGAAGACCACGAAAGAATTTGCCTGGCCTATAGAACCGGATAAATCTCCCGAGAAAACCGAGAATGCAATTCTTAAAATGGGCGAAGCAGAGATCTTTAGCGAGGATCTCCTGATGGAAATCCAGGAAAAATTTGACATGATCGTCATCCTGGGAAAAAATCTCAGTGTTTGCGATCACTTCCTGCATGCTAAATACGGACTGGTCTCCAACGTGGATAACACGCTTCCTATCCTTGTATTACACGAAAGCTGATCATGAGCAAGCTCAATTGTTTTCATTGCGGCGAAGAATGCCTGGACGATATTATTCGTTATGAGGACAGGTCCTTTTGCTGTAATGGTTGTAAAACTGTCTTTGAGATCTTAAACTCAAATGATCTCTCTTATTATTATGAGTTGCAAAAGGCTCCCGGTACCTCACCGAAAATCCAGGAGAACAAATTTGATTTTCTTGATAATCCCGAAATAACTGAAAAGCTACTGGAATTTGATCATGAAAATGTACAGATCGTTTCTTTTGTGATTCCCTCAATCCATTGCAGTTCCTGTATCTGGATACTGGAAAACTTAAACAAGCTGAACAAAGCCGTTAAAAGCTCTCAGGTAGATTTCCCCAAGAAGCGAATCAGGATCAGCTATACCTCTAATGACCTAAGCCTTAAAGAGTTGGTGATCCTTCTTTCCAGAATAGGATATGAGCCTAGCATTTCACTTGAAAATTTTGAGAAGGAAGAAAGCGAAGTTGATAGAAGTCTTATTTATAAGCTTGGAGTTGCCGGATTTGCTTTTGGAAATATCATGTTCCTTTCTTTTCCCGAATATTTCGAGATCAGGGAATTCTGGCTGGAACAGTTCAAACACCTTTTCCGTTGGTTAATGTTTAGTTTTTCCCTTCCCGTCGTGTTCTATTCCGGTAAGGATTATTTCATTTCGGCTTATAAAGGCTTAAGATCTCGCATTTTGAATATAGATGTTCCTATTGCGCTGGGGATCCTGGTTCTTTTTATCAGGAGTACCGCAGAGATCCTCCTGGATCTGGGAACCGGTTTCTTTGATAGTTTAAGCGGACTCGTATTTTTTCTCCTTCTTGGTAGATTCTTTCAGCAAAAAACATATTCATTCCTCTCATTTGAACGGGATTATAAATCCTATTTCCCCATTGCAGTAACTCGAATAATCTCAGAAAATGGTGAGGATAAAGAAGAGCAGGTTCAGGTCTACAAGATAAAAAAGGGAGATCTCATCATCATTAGAAATGAAGAATTGATCCCAATGGATGCCATTCTCATTAAAGGAAATGCAAGGATCGATTATAGTTTTGTGACCGGGGAGGCAGAGCCCGTGGAAAGAATAAGCGGGGATCGCTTATATGCAGGAGGAAGGCAACAGGGAGGCATTATCGAGGTAGAAGCCTTAAAACCCGTAAAACAAAGCTATCTCACCGAGTTATGGAGCGATGAGGTTTTTAGTAAGAACAAAGCTCAGGCCTTCCAAACACTTACTAATGCCATTAGCAAGCGATTCACCTATGCGGTATTAAGTATAGCGATTATTTCGGCCGTATTCTGGATGTTCTATCAGCCGGATAAGGCCTGGAACGTTTTTACTGCAGTACTCATTATAGCCTGTCCCTGTGCAATAGCACTGGCAGCACCTTTTACCCTCGGGAATCTATTACGAATTTTCGGTAAGAATCACCTTTATCTAAAGGATAGTACGGTTATTGAACAGGCAGCAAAGATAGATACGGTGGTGTTCGACAAAACGGGTACGATAACCACAAATCAGCGTAGCAATATCGAATATGAGGGAATCCCTCTTTCTGGAGAAGAAAAGAGTTTATTAACGGGAAGTTTAAGGACCTCGAACCATCCTCTTAGCCGGTCTTTATACCAGATCCTTAGACAGAACAATATCTGTACACCGGAACAGGTCCGCGAATATACCGGACAAGGCCTGGAATCAACTTTAAAAGATATTAACTTAAAGATCGGATCAGCCGAATTTGTCAAAAAAAACAGATCGGGAGAAAATCAGGTATCAGTCCTTAAAGAGCCTGTAAAGACCAGTGTTCATATAAGTGCAAATGATCAGTATAAAGGCTGTTTTAATTTTAACAGCTCCTACAGAGATGGTATTTCAGAGGTATTCGAAAAGCTTTCCAGGGAGAAGAAACTGATCATACTTTCCGGAGATAATGAGGGGGAAAGAGAAAGATTGGAAAAGCTATTACCATCCGGTACGAAAATGTTCTTCAATCAAAAACCGGGGGATAAACTACAATTCATTAAAAATCTTCAGGATAATGGAAGCAAAGTGATGATGGTTGGCGACGGACTAAATGATGCCGGAGCTCTCGCCCAGAGCGATGTTGGTATTGTGGTGTCTGAAGATATCAATGTGTTCTCACCTGCCTGTGATGGTATCCTGGATGCCAGGCAATTCAGGAATTTTTTCAAATTTCCTGAACTCTCGAGAAAGGCAATTTCAATTATAAAATGGAGTTTTCTACTTTCTCTATGTTATAATCTCGTTGGCTTAGGATTCGCGGTTACTGGAAATTTAATGCCTGTAGTTGCTGCCATTCTTATGCCCCTAAGTTCCATAAGTATTGTAGTATTTACCACTCTTGCCACACAGTTCATTGGTAAACGTCTAAGGAATTAGAATAGAAATCCCGAAACCTGACTTTAGTCATTTTTTAGCTATAGCAGTCCAGATACTTTTACAAGCATATTAAAAAAACATGAATATCATCTATTTGTTACTGGCTATTAGTGTTGTGGTAGCACTCGTATTTTTTGTCGCATTCATTTTTTCGGTAAAACATGGACAGTACGATGATGTATATACACCTTCTGTAAGGATGTTGTTCGAGGACGAACTGGTCCAGGAACAATCCGAAAAAAATCAATCTAGCAAAAAAGTGAAATCTAATTAATTATGGAAGTACAGCAATTTTATTACGATAATAAGATCGTAAAGAAATTTATTATTGCCACCATGTTTTGGGGCATTATTGGGATGAGCGTTGGATTGTTGCTCGCCTTCATGTTTATTTTCCCTAATGTAACCGATGGAATATCCTGGTTAAGTTTTGGTAGGTTAAGACCATTACATACCAATGCAGTGATCTTCGCTTTTGTAGGGAACGCTATCTTTGCCGGGGTCTACTATTCTACGCAGCGGCTTCTTAAAGCAAGAATGTGGAGTGATGCCCTTAGTAATATTAATTTCTGGGGCTGGCAGCTTATTATTGTTGGAGCAGCAATAACACTTCCGTTAGGATTTACTTCTTCTAAGGAATATGCCGAGCTGGAATGGCCATTCGATATTGCCATAGCAGTGATCTGGGTTGCTTTTGGGGCTAACCTTATCGGGACCATGATCAAAAGACGCCAGCGTCATTTGTACGTGGCGATTTGGTTCTACCTGGCCACATTTGTTACAGTTGCTGTTCTTCATATCGTAAACAATATTGAAATTCCTGTAAGCGCTTTAAAAAGCTATTCATTCTACTCTGGTGTTCAGGATGCTTTGGTACAATGGTGGTATGGCCATAATGCCGTGGCATTCTTCCTTACCACACCATTTCTTGGCCTGATGTATTACTTCGTTCCAAAAGCGGCGAACAGGCCGGTTTATTCATACAGGTTATCCATAATTCACTTCTGGTCACTCATATTTATCTATATCTGGGCTGGACCTCACCATTTGCTATATACTTCATTGCCAGATTGGGCTCAAAATCTTGGAGTGGCATTCTCTGTAATGCTTTTATTTCCATCCTGGGGAGGGATGATCAATGGTTTGCTGACACTCCGTGGCGCCTGGGACAAAGTGAGAGTGGATCCTGTACTCAAGTTCATGGTCGTTGCAATTACAGGTTATGGGATGGCCACTTTCGAAGGACCCATGTTGTCCCTTAAGAACGTAAACGCCATTGCTCACTTTAGCGACTGGATCATCGCACACGTACATGTTGGTGCCCTCGCTTGGAATGGCTTCCTGACATTTGGTATGATCTACTGGCTGGTGCCAAGGCTTTTCAAAACAAAACTATGGTCTGTTAAGCTTGCCAACACACACTTCTGGATAGGAACTTTAGGGATCATAATATATGCATTACCGATGTACGTTGCAGGATTCGTTCAGGCCTCTATGTGGAAACAGTTTAATCCTGACGGAACGCTTACTTACGGAAACTTCCTTGAAACGGTGACAGAGATCATCCCTATGTACTGGATGCGTGCCATAGGTGGAAGTTTGTACATTCTTGGAGCTTTCGTGATGCTTTATAATATTGTTAAAACAGTACGATCAGGAAGTAGGGTAGAGGATGAATTAGCCGAAGCTGCTGCCCTGCAGCCTGTAACTAAGAAACGTACCAAAGGAGAGGCTTATCACAGCTGGTTAGAGAGAAGACCGGTGAAGCTTACCATCTTCGCGACTATCGCGATCCTTATAGGAGGAATGGTTCAGATCATACCTTCGCTGATGGTGGATGAGTATGTTCCTGTAATCTCCAGCGTAAAGCCTTATACACCATTGGAACTTGAAGGAAGGGATATTTATATACGTGAGGGTTGTGTTTCCTGCCACTCGCAAATGATACGTCCTTTCCGAAGCGAAGTGGAGCGCTATGGTGAATATTCCAAGGCTGGAGAATATAGATATGATTTTCCTTTTCTCTGGGGAAGTAAAAGGACCGGACCCGATTTGCACCGGGTAGGTCAGAAATATTCAGACAACTGGCACCTTAACCATATGTATGATCCACAGAGCACTTCCTCAGGTTCTATAATGCCTTCATACAAATGGCTGATCCATGATGAACTTGATAAATCCCAAACAGAGGATAAAATGCGTGCGATGCAAACCCTTGGCGTTCCTTATACCGATGAAGAGATCGCAAGAGCTCAGGAATGGATGGAAGAACAGGGTACTCAGATAGAGAAGAACCTTTATTCAGATCCCGACTTCGCTTCCACCTACGAGGCAGATAAACAATTTGCCCTGGAAAACAATATTGATTTCACCGAGATGAGAGATCGTGAGATAGTAGCCCTAATCGCTTATCTGCAGAGGCTGGGAACAGATATCAAGGCTGAAGATCTCAAACAACAAGTATCAACAGAATAAAAAATCAAAGTCATGCTGAAATTTGTAAAAGGACCATTAGAAAGTATTGAAGGGGTTGAGATCTACCCGATCATTTCCCTGCTGATATTTTTCATCTTTTTCACGGCTCTTTTCTGGTGGGTTTTTACTGCCAAAAAGGATTACATAAAGGAAGTAAGTGATATTCCATTGGAGCTGGGAGAGGAGCAGGATAAATCGTCTAAATTATAATCTACCTCGATCATGAAAAAAACATTTTCCATACTTAGAATACTTGGTCTTCTCGCCCTGGCCGTAATCATTGCAGAGGTAACTCTGGAAACCGGTGATAAATCCAGCTTTGAAACCTATCCCGTGCTTTGGCTTATCCTCACAGTGATCTTACTCATTGGGATAGCAATCGAAGTATCTGTTGCAGCGCTGGAGCGTACCCTTTACAATTCTCTAAAACCGGACGCACGTGCCAGGTACGATAATGCACTTGCTGCCAAAAGTCAGAATAGGTTTGCCTGGTTCAAAAAGGTTTATGATAAGCTGCTTGACAAAAAACCTATAGAAAAGGAGGATGAGATCGTACTGGATCATAATTATGATGGTATACGAGAACTGGATAATAATTTACCACCATGGTGGCTTTATGGTTTTTATGCTTCCATCATTTTCGCAGGGATCTATCTCGCAAGGTATCACATCTTTGACGGTACCACGCAAAGGGAGGAATATCTTGCTGAAGTAGAGGAAGCCAGGGCTGCCGTAGAAGAATATAAGAAGAATGCAAAAGGATTAATAGATGCAAATACCGTAGAACTTCTAACAGGAGAAGAGGATATCAATACAGGGAAAGCAATTTTCGCAGGCAACTGTGCTGCCTGTCACAAGATCGATGGAGGTGGGGGTATTGGGCCTAACCTTACCGATTCTTACTGGATACTTGGTGGTGGTATCAAGAACGTTTTTAATACTATCTCTGAGGGAGGCCGCGCAGGGAAAGGGATGGTTTCATGGAAAACAGATCTTAGTCCGGAAGAAATGGCTCAGGTAGCAAGTTATGTGGTTAGTCTACATGGTACAACTCCCGCAGATCCTAAAGCTCCCGAAGGAGAACTGTGGGTAGATCCAGATGCCAGGGTAGATGAGGTTGAAGTGGAAGAAATAGACTCTACCTCGCTGGAGGTCATAATGGATTACGAAGAGGAAAACTCAGAAAATTAGAAAATAAAAAGACTTTGGAAAAGAAAGGTGAAGAGCGATTTAGGGATAGTCTGGGAACAATGACGAAAGAAGGTAAACGGTCCTGGGTTTATCCGAAAAAACCATCGGGTAAATTATACAGATACCGAAAGTACCTTAGTTATTTGCTTCTCCTTTTTCTTTTTGTTTCACCATTTCTGAAAGTCAATGGGAATCAGTTTCTCATGTTCAACGTGCTGGAACGAAGGTTCAATATTTTTGGATTTACTTTCTGGCCACAGGATTTTTATCTTTTCGTTCTTGCCATGCTGGTAGGAGTCGTTTTTATCATCCTGTTTACCGTAGCTTTTGGAAGGATATTCTGCGGATGGTTATGCCCCCAGACCATCTTTATGGAAATGGTGTTCCGTAGAATAGAATACTGGATCGAAGGAGATAGAGGAAAACAAATAAGACTGGATAAGCAGGATTGGAACGCTGAGAAGATCAGAAAGAAAGGATTGAAATGGTTTGTATTCTTTATCATTTCATTTTTTATAGCCAATATCTTTCTTGCTTATTTGATAGGGAGTGATCGGCTCTTACTCTATATTCAGGACGGTCCCGCCGCCCATCTAAGCACCCTCGTTTCATTATTGATTTTCACCGGGGTTTTTTATTTCGTTTTTGCATGGTTCAGAGAACAGGTATGTATAATCGCCTGTCCTTATGGTAGACTTCAGGGAGTATTGCTGGATAACAAATCTATTGTTGTTGCCTACGATCATAAAAGGGGTGAAAAGGAAAAAGGCAGAGCTAAATTTAAAAAGAATGAAGACCGGGAAGCCAGCGGGAAAGGGGATTGTATCGATTGCTTTCAATGTGTGAACGTATGTCCAACCGGTATAGATATTCGAAATGGAACCCAGCTGGAATGTGTGAACTGTACTGCCTGTATAGATGCCTGTAATCAAATGATGGAAGCTGTAGATCTTCCAAAGGGATTAATCCGTTACGCCAGCGAAGAAAATATAGAAAAGAAGGCAAAATTTACTTTTACTCCAAGGCTCAAAGGATACTCGGCGGTTCTCCTGATCCTGGTTTCTGTCCTTACAGGTATGCTGTTCCTTAGAAGTGATATAGAAGCGAACATCCTTCGGTTACCGGGCCAGTTGTATGAACACAAGGAAGGGAATATCATCAGCAATGTCTACACCTATAAACTCATCAATAAAACCACGAAGGATTATGAGGAGGTGCATTTTAAACTGGCTTCTCATAATGGCGATATACACACGGTAAAAGGGAAGAATATAGTAGTTCCCGGAAACGGACTTGCGGAAGGGACGCTATTCATTGAAATAAATCAGGCTGGCCTTGATGATGAAAAAGATAAAGTGAAGATCGAGGTTTACGATGGAGATAAGCTCATCGAAACCACTAAGACCACTTTCATGGGGCCACGCCGCTATAATTAAATATTATGAAAATAAAGATCAATTGGGGAACGGGTTTGGTGATAGGAATGCTTTTGTTCATTTCTTTCATCATGTATTTCGTGGTAACGATGATGAGTAGCACCGAATATGACCACGATCTTGTAGTGGAAGATTATTATAAAGCAGAGTTGCATTATCAGGAAGATATTGATGCAGAAACTAATGCTTTAAGTCTTAATAATGAATTAAAACTGGTCCACACTAAACAAGCTTTAAAAGTGTACCTGCCAGAGGATATGGAGCCAGCTAAAATTAGAGGTAAGATCGCCATGTACAGGCCTTCCAATAAGATGCTGGATTTTGAGATTCCATTAAGTACAGGAGAAAGAGAGATCCTTATTCCTGATTCCAAAATGATCGCGGGAAGATGGAATGTTATCGTGGGCTGGAGTTACGAGGGAAAGGATTATTTATTTAAAAAGGAGATTGTCTACTAAATGTTATTGTCTGCTGTCATATTCGGGTTATTGGGAAGCTTCCACTGCGTTGGAATGTGCGGCCCCATTGCCTTTTTATTACCGGTAGACAGAGACAATAATTTAAGGAAATCACTTCAGATCGTCCTGTATCATTTAGGAAGGTTACTGGCCTACGGGACTATGGGAATTGCTTTTGGAATTGTAGGTAAGAGTTTTTCTCTCTTCGGCTTTCAGCAACAATTATCGATACTGGTAGGCATAGTAATGCTTGTCTTTATTTTTGTTCCATACTCGGGCTTTAAAAGTAATTATGTTACCAGATCATTATACCGGATAGTAGGGAAAGTTAAAAGCTCTTTAGGACAGGAACTTAAGAAGAAGAGACCGGACACCTTTTTTACCGTTGGTTTCCTGAATGGATTTCTACCCTGTGGTCTGGTCTATATGGCAGTTTTTGGTGCTATTGCTTCAGGCAACGTCCACGAGGGAGCAATTTACATGGTCCTGTTTGGTGTTGGGACAATTCCCCTTATGACCACTGCGATCTGGATCGGGAATTTCCTTTCAACGAGCCTTAGAAAAAATATAAGAAGAAGCGTACCTGTTTTTCTCACGATAATAGCATTGCTTTTTATCGTTAGGGGACTGGGATTGGGAATCCCTTACCTGTCCCCTAAAGAATATCGTCCTGAAGTTCAGTCGAATTATGAATGTCAAAGCCCCGACAACCTCATAGGGAAAATTATTAATTAAAAAATCTACGACTATGCTATTAAATTATCTTTTGCCATTGGTAAATTGGGGAATTGGGACATTGCTAATGTTGTTCTTCGGTGTGGTTTGTATCGTTCTACTTATAATAGTTCACCGGATGGTGCATAGCGATAAAAAGAAGAATGGATCTAGATAATATTTAAGATTTTTTGATCAAAAAAGAAGAAGATTTTTTCAGGTAAAAAAATAAATATTTCGTATCTTTAATATGTAGTTATCCTGAAGAGGATAGCTCGAAGGCTAACTGGTTATGCGTTTGTATGACGGTTAGCCTTTTTTGTTAAGATATTGAACTAATTTAATCACATCCGCCTCTTCATCCAGGTTCAGATCGGCCTCTTTGATGTAATCATCAGCTTGAATGCCATTATCCTCCAGGATACTTGTTACATATTTTTTCTTTAGTTTTTTGATCTCTACAGGCACATTTTCGTTGTTAAAATAAAAGTAGTACTCTTCGCTGGCTTCAAATCTTGGTTTTTTCTCTACATGGAAGCTTGTTTTAGCTCTTTCTCCCGGTTCAAAAACTCTAAAATATTTTCTTAGAAAATCTACCCGTTGTCCATCCTCAAGGATCTCGAAATAACCTCTTGAGGGTTCGCCTTCCGGAGAAATATAATGGTATACCTTATAAGGTTTATTAGAGAGAAATACCTTGACATCACGCTCTTTCCTTAACTCCATAATGTCCTTATCGTCCATCAAAACTTCCATAACATCATTGAAAATGTTATATCTCAAAAGATAATTACCTCGTGAACTGTCTGCTTCGAAGATCTGTCCGTTTCTGAATGTTTCCTCCATATAAGGACTTCCCTCCATCTCATTCAATGGAATGGCTGTGTTAATTTTTTTCTGAAAACTCTGAAACATATCCAGGTATCGATTATTCTGATCTCCGGCTCCGGTAACTACTCCTGAATTACCTTTTTGAGCAACTGCGGAAACAGATATAATACTAAAAATGAATACGATTTTTTTGATTGATGATAAGGAGATCATGACGGGATGATTAAAACTAATAATATGAATTTACGTCTTTTTGGCTTTTTATGGCTGTTTTCATGATTTTTAACAGGTTTCCCAGCTGTTAATATCCTCTTAATAAAATCCTTTCAAAACTTTAATAAACAAGGTTTTATAATGGGTATAATGCCTAAATTATACCTGTTTACATAATTTAAAATTTGAGATTTGGGGCATTTTAAATTTGTAATTCTGTTCTCCTTTTTAATCGCATTAGGAGCTACCGGAAAGATTTCGGGACAGAATTATCAGTCTATTCAAAGTGTAAAGGCCATAGATGACTTTCTAAGAGCCGAGGATGTTCACCTTCAAATGGATGGGGAAGAAAATCTCTGGATAACTACTCCTGTAAAGGTTTTAAAGTATAACTCAGCTGAGGTTGTTGAATTCAACAAATTCAAAGGTATCCCAAAAGAGATTGGCAACCAGTTCATTGCAACTTATGCAGACTTTGAAAATAAGGTATGGCTGGCGGGTGAACAAGGCATTGCCCTTTACGATCCGGAAACTGAAAGTTTCAAATTTGTAAGTTCCTCCACCGGGAAGGTTTATGCTATGCATGAGGATGAAAGGAATCAACTTTGGATAGCCGCAGAAAATGGAATTTTTAAACTTAAAACGAACTCCTCTGATAACGACTATTCCCTTTCAAGGTTCCTTTCTGAAAACACTGTTGCGGCGAGCGTTTTAACCATTGGCAATAATATAGTTTTTGCAGGGCCTAACGGAATCCTTACCATTAACCTTATTTCTGGGAAGTTCGACCGTATTGATCTGGGCTTTCATAAGGATATCAATATTACAAGTGTTCTGCCCGTTGATGATTTCGTTCTGCTCGGGACTAAGGAACATGGTCTTTATAAAACAGATTATCAGCTGAAGAATATTCAAAAGGTCTACACTCTTCCTTATACAATTGCTCAACAGGAAATTACCGGGCTTGAAACAATTGGTGAGGAGATCGTGATGTCCACAAAAGGTTCTGGTTTAGTCAGACTGACTAAAAACCTTAAAGTCATTGAAGAGGATTCCGGGGATTATCCAAAACAGATCTCTGTGATACTCCTTGATAACAAAGATCTTCTTTGGATAGTTTCAAGCGATGGACTTTATCTCAAAAACTTTTCTTCAAATGCGGTGAAAAAGTTATATCATGATCCGGCCCGTTATTCCAGTCTTGCCGACAATACCATCACTGCTGCAGCGAGAGATTCCAGGGGTAATATCTGGTTTGGACATTCAAAGGGGCTTAGTATTTGGGACACCAATACCGATAGATGGAGACATATTGAAAACCTGAACTTCAAAAGAAATTTGAAGTCCCCGGATGATATTACAGATCTTGTTGCAAATGGTGAACACATGTGGGTTGCCACTACAAATGATGGAGTTTACAAGATAAATATCAGTACCCTTTTGCGTGCCCATTATTCGATCGATGCTTTATATAGAACCGGAATTCAGTCTGCCACCAGCCTCTTTATAGACTCAGACGATGGGATCTGGATAGGCGGAAAGGATGGAGATCTTACGCAGGTTAAAGCGAATAATCAGATCAGGGAATTTCCTCTTAAAAATGTAAATGCTATAGCAGAGCTCGGCCCTAAACAGATCATTGTATCCGCGGGCACAAAGATGTATTCACTAAATCCAGTTACAGGTAGAATAAAAGATTTAGAATTATTGTCTGCAGGAGAGGAATTCCCCTATTATGAGATCAACGATATCAAGATTACACAGGATGCAAAAGGCTTATTTGCCACAGAGGGGGCTGGGCTGATAATCTATGATTTTGAAAAGGACTCATTACAACTATTGAATGAGAACAACGGAATACCTTCAAGAAATATCGAAGCTGTGGAAATAGTTTCAGATAATGAATTCTGGCTCGCTACAGACAGGGGAGCAGTTTATTACAATCTTGAATCGGGGACGACCAGGGTTTTCTCTGAGATCAACGGTTTATCTTCTTCGAGTTTGACCACCGATTTTTTGAAAATACAGGATGACTCGTATGTTTTGGGAAGTAAGCGGGGAATAAACATTTTTAAACCAAGGGAAATGCTTGCTCAGCAGGATTTCACGCCTAGGCTTGAGCTTGAAAGTATAAATATACTTTCTAAGAATAAGGAACCTGAGAAGATATTTCTTGCCGAAGTCCCTGAGGTAAAAATCTTTGATAATTCTTCTTTTAAAATAAATTTCCAGGCATTATCTCACTTGAACCCTGGAGATATCCAGTATTCCTGGAAACTTGAAGGTTTTGATGATGAATGGACCGAGGCCTCTACTTTAAATACTGCTAATTACGCTAGCCTGCCCCCCGGCAATTATAATTTTATGGTTAGAACAAGACTCGGTGAACAGGATTGGAGCAGTCCGCAGGAGTTTTCTTTAAATGTTGTCCAGCATGCAGGTTCGGTAAGTGCTGTATACCTGTTTGTTGGTCTCAGTATACTTGCCATGATAATAATCTTTGTAGTGGTATTCCTTAAGCGTTCAAAGGCAGCTAGTTTACAGGCAAAAGCTGAATTAAGGGAAAAACTTCAGGAACAGTTCAAGGCACCTGTAGAAAAAGCCGTGTCATCATTAAGTAAGATTTCGGAAAATGCAAATAGCGGAGAAGATCTGCAAAGGTATGCAGCTCGATTTGACGAGCTTTTCAATCAGATATTGAATTTTAATTATGAGGAATCGGGTTACGAGATCAGCAAGATAGATGTTCATAGCCATATTTCCAGGCTCATCGAGAATTTAAAACCAATGACGTCTACCAAAGAACTGGAGGTTATCCTGAATGATCAGTGGGGAGGAGTTGACTTTTATTACAATGGCGAGAACCTGGATAAGATCATTCTTAGCCTGGTTTCGGCCAGTGCCAATTACTCGCTCAAAGGGGGTAAGATCATTATTAATATTATTGAAACCAGCGTTGGGGACCTTAAGCTCCAGATAACAGATAACGGCAGGGGAATTCCTGATAGCCAGATAAGGCTTCTGGAAAGGAAGACAGATTTAAAGTACGCTACGGTTAAGGAAAGGAAGGGGATTTACCATATTGTGCAAGCCCGTGATTTTATTCAAAACCATGGCGGCAGTTTTAGTCTTGAAAGTGAAGAGAATGAAGGCTCTACTTTTATTGTAGTCCTGAAAAACCGTAAAACAGAATATCGTAAGGTCCCTAAAAGAGCAGCACAAATTTTTAAAGCTGAAAAATCCAAAACTAGTCCTACTACCGAATTTCCCTCTGAGATAACCGGTTTCAGTGATAGCAAGGTCCTTATTGTTGAAAATGATACTGTTATAAGAGATCTGCTGGTAATGAATATTGGGAAGTATTGTCAGGTATACCAGGCTCAGACTGCTGAAGAAGTTATCGAAAAGGCAGGTATGATCTTCCCGGATATTATAATTTCAGGAATGGTGCTTTCGGATATAAATGCTTTTCAACTCTCCAAAATGATCAAGAGAAATATTGAGCTTAACCATATAAGTTTAATGCTGGTCGCAGAGGAAGACCAGGTACTGGCAGGTGACCATCTGTTGGGAATAAGCGAAATTATTAGAAAACCGGTGGATATCAATCTTCTTTTAACCAAACTTGTAAGGATACTTTCCTGGCAGAAGGAATTAAGGACTTCTTACAAAAGATCTTACATCGAAAATATTGAAAGAAAATATAGAAGTGAGGCCGATGAGCGATTTATTTCTTATCTCATCGACCAGATCATTCAGAATATCAGGAATGAAAACTTTACCGTACACGACCTAAGTGCAAAGGTGGGTGTTAGCAGTAATACCTTATTCATGAAACTCAAAAATCTGGTAGATATGTCACCACAGGATTTCATGGAATTCACAAGGCTAAATTACGCTAGGCAGCTTTTGCAGAAAGGAGAATTGAATGTCATGGAAGTAGCCTACAAATCCGGATTTTCCAGTCCTACCTTATTCTACAGCTCCTTCAAGAAATTCTTTGGTTATAGCCTCACAGATTCAGTAGAAAAGGAACCTTGATTTTTGCCCTGATTATTAAAGGCCTGCAAGATAACATCTTGCAGGCCTTTTTATTTTGATCAAATGTTTCGAATATTTTATCCAACTACATGTATCTCTCCGAAGTCTTTAGGAACAACTATAGATTTCTCCTTACTGTTAAACTGAAGACTGTCCAGTTTTACTTCTTCCTTATCTACGAATACTTTTTTTATAGTGAAAGGAAGCCCGTGAAAATTCAGTTTAAAGGAATCATAGGTTGCGGAATACTTCCCGTGTTTATGTTGCTGAATGATGATCTCATTCTCCTTACCTAAGAGCTTAAAGGTTCGGAGGCTGAAAATGCCCTGTCTGTATTCATATCCATCATGCGCATCCTCATAGAACTCAGAATTCTCCTTACCAAACTTGTAGTAAACCTCAAGTTTAAGCTCTTCTATTCGCTTCTCACCGGTATATTGCTGCACCGGATATTTTGGAATGATAGCGCCTTCCTTGATGAACATAGGTATGATATCCATAGGAGCATCTACCCACATTTCTCTTCCTCCTGTCACCAGACTGTCATTCCAGTAATTGAACCACTTGCCTCGTGGGACGTACATTCTTCTTCCCTGTACATTAGGTTCCTGGATTGGACAAACGAGTATTTGGTTCCCGAATATGAATTCGTCGGACCTGTAATGTGTTTGTACGTCTTCCTGATCAAGATATACCAATGGTTTAAGGATAGGCACTCCTTCCTGAACATATTTGTAAAAAGCAGTATATAAATAGGGTAATAACTGGTATCTCAGTTCTACGAATTTCCTGCTTATATCCAGTACCTCGTCGCCAAAGAACCAGGGTTCTTGCTCTCCATGGTCTCCTGAAGAGTGTACCCGGCAGAAGGGATGAAATACTCCCAACTGAATCCATCTAGTGTATAGCTCCCCTGAAGGCTGCTCTGCAAAACCACCAATATCGGAACCTGCAAAGCTCATTCCACTCATACAAAGCCTTTGGATCTGGACATTCGCCAACCATAAGTGTTCCCAGGTAGCTATATTATCTCCGGTCCAGGTTGAAGTATATCGCTGTCCTCCTGAATAGTTTGCTCTTGTGATAATGAAAGGACGTTTTGGGAAATTATATTTCTTTACTCCCTCATAAGTGGCCCTGGCCATTTGCATTCCGTAAATGTTATGAGCTTTACGGTGACTGCACGGCTGCCCATCATAATCGTGGCGCACATCAAATGGGAAGGTTTTTCCGGGAACCTCCATTACTGCAGGTTCATTCATATCATTCCATACTCCTTTAACTCCTATTTCCCCTATAAGTTCCCTGTAGAGGCCACTCCACCATTCTCGTACTTCGGGGTTGGTAAAATCTGGGAAATAGCATTCGCCTGGCCATACTTTTCCTCGCATATAAGGCCCATCGGCTCTTCTACAGAAATAATCATTTTCTAGACCTTCTTTAAATATATTGTAACCAAGGTCTATTTTTATTCCTGGATCTATGATGGCCACGGTTTTAAATCCGTCTTCTTCCAGTTCCCTTACCATCCTTTTTGGATCAGGAAAATATTCCTTGTTCCAGGTAAAGCATCTGAAGCCATCCATATAATCGATGTCTAGGTAGATCGCATCACAGGGAAAGTTCAAATCACGGAATTTTGAGGTGATCTCTTTTACCTTACTTTCCGGATAATAGCTCCATTTACATTGATGGAAGCCCAGAGCCCATAATGGGGGTAACTCAGGTTTACCGGTAAGGTCGGTATAAGTCGTTAAAACATCCGAAAGTTGAGGTCCATATATAAAATAATAGTTCATTTCACCCCCATCAGCCCAGAAACTGGTGACATTTCTTCTTTCCTGACAGAAATCGAAGTGGGTTTTAAACGTATTGTCAAAGAAGATACCATAACCAATATTACTGTGCAGTCCCATATAAAAAGGCACTGCTTTATAAAGTTCTACGGTATCTTTACCATAGGCGTACTGATCGGTATTCCAAAGGCTTAATCTTTTTCCTTTAAGGTTGAAATTGGTAGGCTTATCTCCAAGACCAAAAAAGTTTTCCTGGTCTTTGGAGCTTTTACTCATTTTTACAAAGTTTCCTCCAAATTCAAAGCTTTCTTCCCAGTGAAAACCAAGTTCATCTTCAAGTATAGGTTTTCCGTTCAATTCATAAGTACCAACTCGTAAGTCATCTTTTGCAACTTTGCAGATAAACTTCTCTGTGGTGATCTCCACATGCGTATCTGTTTCGTTTACTTTTAGCTGATTAAAGCCATGAGGATGATTTTCGTCAACTGCATAAGAAAAGTCATTTTCAAAAATACCGTTGGTAGCGTAACGAAATCTTAGCATATTATCACGAAGCACCGTGATCTGTAATCGTACTCCGTTCTTAGAAATAAAATTTATGGTATCCTGGTCGTGTTCAAATGATATTAATCCAGAGGGGTATAAATTCCCCTTATGTTCAAGTTCAGTATTGGTAATCATAGTCTTGCGATCTTTTTAAGAAGTACAAAAGAAACTGATTCAGATGAAAAAATTACAATCTTAATCATAAAATTTGAAAAACAACAGTACCTAAAGGAGGTATGGTGATTTCGGCTGAATAGTCTCTTCCATGCATAGGTTCTTCCTGGATTTCTATGGTCTTGTTTTTCACCCCAGATCCACCAAATAGCTTAAGATCCGAGTTAAATACCTCTTTCAGTTTTCCTTTAGAAGGAAGTCCTATGCCATAGTTCTCCAGTAAACTTGGAGTAAAATTACAGACTACGATTAGAGATTCTTTAGGATCATTTCCTTTACGGATATAACTTATTACTGAGTTCTGACTGTCATCATAGGCTATCCATTCGAAACCGTCTGCGGTAAATTGCTTTTCATGCAAAGCAGGCTGGGTTTTATAGAGTTTATTAAGCGCTTTTATAAGTTCTTTAATACCCTTGTGATAGTCATATTGCAATAAATGCCAATCAAGGCTTGTATTATAGTTCCATTCTTCATACTGGCCTATTTCACCTCCCATGAACAATAATTTGGCTCCCGGGTGCGTGAACATATACGAATAAAGTGCCCTGAGATTAGCAAAACGCTGCCATTCATCCCCAGGCATTCTTCCTAAAATTGAACGCTTACCATACACAACCTCATCATGACTAAGGGGAAGCGTAAAGTTCTCTGTAAATGCATAGGTTAGGGAAAAGGTAATATCGTTTTGATGGTACTGCCTGTATATCGAATCTTTTTTGAAGTATTCCAGGGTATCGTGCATCCAGCCCATCATCCATTTCATT
The DNA here is from genome assembly GCA_964456105.1 of uncultured Christiangramia sp. Classification (GTDB taxonomy): domain Bacteria; phylum Bacteroidota; class Bacteroidia; order Flavobacteriales; family Flavobacteriaceae; genus Christiangramia. Next base: position 46,535 of record CAYWAB010000003.1, read on the forward strand.
CCAAATCCTAAACCACCAAGATCTACAGGGCGAGAGACCATGGGGAATGAGGTTGATTCCTCTGCTATGGTTTGTACTCCTTCAAAACGACCATATACCTCTTTGTTAAGGTCCCTAACAAAACTTACTGCTTCAAGATTTTCCCTTCCGCCATGTTCGTTTGGTTCCCATTCCCCGTCTTCTCTGGAATAATCCAGGTATAACATGGAGGCCACGGCATCAACTCTTAATCCGTCCACATGGTATTTGTCCAGCCAGAATGCCGCATTGCTTATGAGGAACGATCTAACCTCGTTCCTCCCATAATTAAAGATCAAACTCTTCCAGTCCGGATGATAACCTCTCCTTGGGTCAGGATGTTCGTAAAGATGTGAACCATCAAATAATCCTAAGCCGTGCTTGTCTTCAGGAAAATGCGAGGGTACCCAGTCCAGGATAACGCCAATCCCTTCCTTGTGGAAGGCATCTACCAGTTGCATGAATTCCTGTGGTGTGCCGAATCTTGAAGTAGGTGCAAAATATCCTGTAAGCTGGTAGCCCCAGGATGGATCGTACGGATATTCCATAATTGGCATGAATTCCACATGAGTGAAACCAAGTTCTTTTACATAGCTCACCAACTCATCGGCCATTTCCGTATAAGTAAGAGCCCGGTTCTCATCCATGTTCCTTCTCCAGGATCCAAGATGAACCTCATATATGGAATAAGGCTTATCCAGGGAATTTTTATCCTTACGGGTAGACATGTGTTTTTTATCCTTCCACTTGTAATCAAGATCCCAAACGATAGATGCAGTATTAGGCGGATGTTCACATTTAAGAGCATAGGGGTCTGCCTTTTCGAGCCTCATATCATTGTTGTGGGACTGTATCTTGTATTTATATTTATCCCCTTTTTTGACACCTGGAATAAAACCTTCCCAGATACCGCTCCCATCCCATCTTACGTTAAGTGGATGCTCGCCCTCTATCCAGTAATTGAAATCTCCGATAACCGAAACCATTTTTGCAGAAGGTGCCCATACCGCAAAATAGACCCCTTTTTCTCCATTTACCTCGGTAATGTGAGCTCCGAATTTTTCATATAGTTGATAATGTTTTCCAGCTTTGAAGAGTGATATATCGAAATCTGAAAAAAGAGAATGTACTTGTACTTCCTTCTTCATAATAGTTTTAGTTTTTCTTGTTTTTTAATATACTGGCTATTCCTCTTAAGGGGATTATGGTCCAGCGAGGCCTTGAATTCAATTCGTATCCCAGTTCATAAACTGCCTTTTCCAGAAGACAATAATCCAATAAAAATTCAATTTCCTGTTTGTAACCTATGTTTAAATTCTCAGATTGTACTTTATCCACATAGGATTCCATGAAAACACCGATCATATATTTATAAAGGATCTCTCCCGACTTAAAGAGATCTTCCTGACTGGTAGAAAAGCTTCCATCATTGTTAAAGATCGTGGAATAGATAGCATAATGAAATGACCTGAACATTCCTGCTACATCTTTAAGCGGAGGTTGTTTTACCTTTCTGTCCTGAATGGTACTCTCAGGTTCTCCTTCAAAATCGAGTAAGTAAAAATCGTCGTCGTGTACCAGAACCTGGCCAAGATGGTAATCTCCATGAATTCTTATTCTTTCACTTTTCATCCGTGTCCAGTTGAAATTGAGAAAATGTTCCCTGATCTCTTTTTTTCTGTCCAGGAACTGTTTGGCCAATTCCAGGGCTTCGCCTTCCAGCTTGTGCATATTGTTCTCAATCGTGTTTAAACGATTTTGAAACATATAGATGAGCCTGTTCTTAAGCCATACTGCATAATCTCCATTGTATTTTGTGGGGGTAAAGGCGGTATCCTGCATATCACTTCCCAATGCGATATGCATTTCAGCAGTTCTCAGGGCCAATTTCGAAACTTTGAGGAATATGTTCAGCCCCGCAAAATCAATGATCTCCGGGGGAATAGAATTTATAGGCTGACGTTTGTAAAGATCTATATTTGGTAATTTATTCACCTTGATCTTTTTCTTATCCAGGTTAGCAAAAACGGTTTTTAATTCTGTAAGCATATATTTCCATGCATCACCTTCATTTTCCACCAGGTCCTGCATCAGTGCGAGGGTAATAGTATCTCCTCCGTCCAGGGCCAGGTTGATACTCCCTACATATGACGGGATATGGGAAAATTTGCTTTTTTCTGTAAGAAACCTATTGATTTCGTAATCCGGATTTTTGCTGGTATAGATCCTTCTGAAGAACTTCATCACACAGCTATCATTGTAAATGATGGAGGTGTTGCTCTGTTCTCCTCCCATAAATTTCGAGGACTTATACTTTTCCGGCTGCACGGTTTCTGAACGGTGAAAGATCACTTTTCCTTCAGGTTGATCTACTTTATAATTCATGATCTTGTTGAAGACCAGTTTCCTGAAGTCCTCAATATGGATGGCATCGATAAGATATCCTTCTTCTCCGGCGAAAGTTACCGGAGCTATAAGGGTGTTGGTTTCAAGTGATTTTTTATCTTCTGAAATAAAGCTAAGTGGTATAAAATAGTCCTGAAAGAAAGCTTCGCTAAAATTTATCTCGATAAGCACTCCAAAGAATATATTGGAATCTGAGGTTAACTTGCAATGATCCAGTACCTCTATGTATTTAAGGGTGCTTGACTTCCCGGCGTACCATCTTTTCTTCAGGATATAATCTTCTAGTATCTCTGTACTAAGGGTTTTGACGAATTCAGCATCTTTGAACGCGTCTTCCCATTTACATTTAAACTGAAAGTCGGAGGTATTTACTTTAGAAGAAGCTTTCTCTGGCATACTTTTAATTTTTTTCGATTCTGAAAAGATGGAATGGCATTCCTGGATTCAATTCTACATAAGCCCATTCTTCATTCCAGTTATAGGAGTTTCCTGTAATTAGGTCGTGCACTGTGATGGACTGCCCATCATGTAGTCCAAGTTGGAACCGCGGGACTTGAACCGAACCTCGTTTAGTATTATGAGGATCCAGGCTAACTACCATCAAAGTTTCGTTGTTTCGCTCGGTATCATACTTGTAATAAGCCATTAGCCCGTCATCGTGGATATCGCAGAACTGAATATTATTGGTTTGCTGTAATGAGGACTCAGAGCGGCGTGCCTGATTTATCTTTGCTATAATTCGCATAAGCTTATTCTCTGCATTCCAGTCCCAGTGGCGTATTTGATATTTCTCTGAATTATGGTATTCCTCTTTTCCTGGAACAGCGTCCGATTCCATGAATTCATAAACTGGACCATAGATTCCTGTATTAGAACTTAAAGTGGCTGCCAGGAAATATCTTATCATGAACATAGATTCATTCGCGCCCTGAAGATGATATGGATTAATATCAGGTGTGTTAGGCCAGAAATTCGGCCGGAAATATTCTTTGAGATCGGTTTTAGTCAATTCATTCACATACTGGATCAACTCATGTTTTTGTGTTCTCCAGGTGAAGTAAGTATAAGATTGTGTGAATCCCTGCTTGGCGAGTTGTTCCATGATCTTTGGCCTGGTAAACGCCTCGGAAAGGAACAAAATATCCGGATGTTTCTTTTTGACCTCAGCAATAAGCCAACCCCAAAAGTAGAATGGTTTGGTATGAGGATTATCCACTCTGAAGATCTGGATTCCCACTTTTTCGATCCAGTAAAGGACAATATCCAGGAACTCTTTCCACATTTTTTTCCATTCTTCAGATTCGAAATATATAGGAAGGATATCCTGATATTTTTTTGGAGGATTTTCTGCATACTGGATAGTTCCATCCGGTCTCCATTTGAACCAGTTTGGGTGTTCCTTGACGTAAGGGTGATCTGGAGCTGCCTGCAAGGCGAAATCCATGGCTACTTCTATACCCTGCTCTTTGGCTTTTTCTACAAGTAATTTAAAATCGGCAAGATTCCCCAACTCCGGATGAAGGTCTTTATGACCGCCCTTTTCAGAGCCTATGCCCCATGGGGAACCCACATCTCCCGGGGCTGCATGGGTGGCATTGTTCTTACCTTTTCTGTTTACCTCGCCGATGGGATGAACCGGAGGGAAGTATAAGGTGTCAAATCCCATTTCCGCAATCCTGGGAAGTATGCGTTCACAGTCCTTGAAAGTACCATGTTTTCCTTCTTCTAATGAAGAAGAACGAGGAAAAAATTCATACCATGTACTAAACCTGGCCTTTTTCCTGTCTACATAAATTGGAAATTTCTGTGTGGTATGCGGTGCCCCTTTATGGGGGTATTTATAAAGTATGTTTTTTAATTCTTCCTTGAGACAAATATTGATCGCAGTTTCGTATTCTTCCTCATCAGCGAAAGTCTCAATGGCTTTTTTAAGAAGCGGCGCTTCCGTCTTAGCGCACTTCTTTAGTATAGGTTTTATAAGTTCAGCTCCCTCAAGTAACTCCGATTTTACATGTTGCCCGTCTTGAATCTTTTTGGTGATTCCATGGTGCCAGTTTAATCCATGATCTTCCCAGCCTTCAAGATAGAATTCAAAGTTCCCTTGCTTTTCCACAGAAAAGGATCCCTCCCACGAATCGTTGACGGTTGGGTATAGCCTCGTTTCTTGCCATGAGCGTGCTGAGGAATGTTTATAAAAGACGGCCGCCTGGATTATATCATGTCCGTCGCCAAAAATATCAGCCTTTATATTTACGATCTCATTCAGGACTCTTTTTACGGCATATTCACCACAGTTAATTACAGGTGATACATTTTCAATGACAATTCTGCTTTTATTCACAAGGCTAAATTTTAATGGTTTGAATGCGTAATCTTTACGCGAAATCACATAAAGTTAATAAAGAGAATCTTAATGAGTAAAAGTTTTGCACAATGTTTAGAAAATAAACCTGCTTCCTATGGATCAAATAAATTTTTAAGGAAAGTTCCAGTTCTTTAAACCGTGGTAACCTTGATCCCCATTTTTTTAAGTTTCTTCAGGGTTTTGTTAGGGATGTCTTTATTGGTAATGATCTCATTCACCTGTTCCAGATCGCAAATTTTACCAAGGCTTCTTTTCCCGAATTTCGTCGAATCTGCAAGAATCACCACCCGTTGAGCCGAATTAATCATGGCCTTGTTTAGAATTGCTTCGTCCAGACTAGTAGTGGTGCACCCGTGCTGAAAATCGATACCGTCTACCCCCAGGAAAAGCTGGTTGCAGGTAATATTCTTTAATAATTCCAGGGAATAGAAGCCAGTCACCGAAGCTGAGGAATGTCTTAATTGTCCTCCTAATTGAATGATTTCAACTTCGGGATACCTGGAAAGTTCCAATGCTACGTATAGGGAAGAGGTAATCACACTCAATCTTTCTTTGGGCACTATCGATTTAGCTAAGTTTTGAACCGTAGTACCAGAGCCTATTATGATGGAATCATTTTCCAAAACCAATTTCGCCGCGGCTTCAGCAATTTTTGACTTTTCTTCCGCAAAGAGCTTTTCCTTTTCGTTCACCGGCTTTTCCACGATATATGGATTTTCCAGAGAGGCACCACCATGGGTTCGAAACAAAAGTCCTTTTTGTTCGAGTGCGCGCAGGTCCTTACGAATGGTTACTGCAGATACATCAAGGATTTCACAAAGGTCCTGTACTTCCACATGCTTTTCATTTTTAAGTTTTTCCAGGATCTGTTGATGGCGAATCATATTATTTTATTTAAGGATAAAGATACAATTTTTGTTATAAAACGAAATAAAAAGAAATTAAACGAATCATAAAAATCTGGAAAACGAAAATAAATGAAAATAATTATGTAATTTAGGATATCGAATAATTAAAAGTTTAAAAAGTGAAGCATTCAGTATTCTCAAGAAAACGGCTAATAGGTGAAGCTGAAAAAACTAAGAAGTGGGATGTGATCATCATTGGGGGAGGAGCAACCGGGCTTGGAATAGCATTGGACAGTGTGACCAGGGGATACAAGACCTTGTTGCTTGAACAGGTCGACTTCGCAAAGGGCACCTCAAGTAGGAGTACAAAATTGGTTCATGGCGGGATCAGGTATCTTGCCCAGGGAAATATTGAATTAGTTCGGGAAGCTCTGAATGAAAGAGGTTTGTTGGCCCAGAATGCACCTCACCTGGTAAAAAAACAGAAATTCATTATTCCCAATTATCTCTGGTGGGAAGGATTATATTACAATTTTGGTTTAAAGACTTACGATTTTCTGGCTGGGAAGCTAAGTATGGGGAAATCTGAAAGAATCAGCAATGAAGAGGTCGTAAGCAGGTTGCCTTCTTTGATCCAGGAAGATCTTAGAGGTGGTGTGATCTACCTTGATGGACAGTTCGACGATTCCCGCCTCGCGGTTAATATCGCTCAAACCTGTGTGGAAAATGGGGGGGTTACTCTAAATCATTTTAAGGTTCATAATATTTCCGCGGAGAATAGTGAAAACGTAAATACAGTAGATGCTACTAATACTGAAACGGGCCAGGTCTACAAATTCCAAGGTAAACTAGTGGTCAATGCAACCGGTGTTTTTGTTGATTATATTCGAAAAATGGCCAATCCAGATGCACGACCTATGATTAGAGCTAGTCAGGGAGTACATCTGGTTTTCGATAAAAAGTTTTTCCCGGGTAAAGATGCTCTTATGATCCCCAAAACCGATGATGGGAGGGTACTCTTTGCCGTTCCATGGAACAGGAAGGTTTTGGTGGGAACAACAGATACGCTTCTCGAAAAACCGGAACTGGAACCCAAGGCTTTGGAAAAGGAGATCGATTTTATAATGAATACCTTCAATAGATATATAAAAAAGAAAGTGACCAGGAAGGATGTGAAAAGTGTTTTTGCTGGATTACGTCCCCTGGCTGCCAGTGGTGACGAGGGGAAAAGTACAAAGGAGATATCCAGGGGGCATAAGATCGAATTTTCAAGTTCCGGCCTTTTAACTATCACCGGAGGGAAATGGACCACTTACCGAAAGATGGCCGAGGATACCATAGATTATGCGATTGAACATAACAGGCTGCCTCCTCGTAAATGTATTACTGAAAATTTCCTTATTCACGGTTCAAAATCTCATAAGAACAGAAAGAATCATCTTCATATTTATGGAAGTGATAAATCTTTAATTCAGGATCTTATAGCAGAAAGGCCGGAACTGGGTAATCGGCTTCATGAGGATCTTCCTTATCTTAAGGCCGAAGTTGTATGGGCAGTGAAGTATGAAATGGCCCGAACCCTCGAGGATGTTCTCGCCCGACGGGTGAGGATCCTTTTCCTGGATTCCGCTGCGGCCTTTGAAATAGCTCCGGAAGTTGCCAGATTGATGGCTGCTGAGCTTGGTGAGGATGAAAACTGGATAAAGCAGCAGGTAAACGATTTCCGAAGTTTAATTGAAAATCATTATAAACTATAATCCACCGAAATCAATAAAAAAGTACCGATGGAAAAATATATTCTCGCGCTAGATCAGGGAACTACAAGTTCCCGAGCCATTTTGTTCGATAAGAAAGGGAAAATCGTTTCTATAGCACAAAAAGAGTTTAAACAGATTTTTCCAAAACCTGGATGGGTAGAGCATGACCCTATGGAGATCTGGTCTTCCCAGGCAGGGGTCGCTGCAGAGGCAGTTACTCAAAAGGGTTTCGAAGGAGATGATGTAGCGGCTATCGGAATTACTAATCAGCGCGAGACCTGCGTGGTATGGAATAAAAAAACTGGGAAGCCTGTTTATAATGCCATTGTATGGCAGGATAAAAGAACACTTGATTATTGTGAAAAGCTTAAGAAAGAAGGGAAGGATAAGTTGATCCAAAAAAAGACAGGTCTTATTGTGGATTCTTATTTTTCGGCAACCAAAGTGAAGTGGATACTGGATAATGTCGACGGTGCAAGGGAAATGGCGAAAGCTGGTGAATTAGCAATGGGAACGATAGATTCCTGGCTCATTTATAATTTTAGTAAGAAAAAGCTTCATATCACAGATGTCACTAATGCCTCGAGGACAATGCTCTTTAATATCGAGACGCTGGCATGGGATAAAGAATTATTGGAGATCTTTGATATACCGGCTTCGATGCTTCCCAAAGTTTGTGATAGTAGTGAAATTTACGGACATATCGAAACCAGCTTGTTTGCCACAAGGATCCCTATAGCGGGGATTGCCGGGGACCAGATGGCGGCCCTGTTCGGTCAGCTTTGTATTAAAAAAGGAATGGTAAAAAACACTTATGGTACGGGGTGTTTTATGCTAATGAATATCGGAAAGAAACCGATTTTATCTCAAAATAACCTACTTACTTCCATTGCTTGGAAGATTGGTAATGAAGTGGTGTATGCGCTGGAGGGAAGTATCTTTATTGGCGGAGCTGTGGTACAATGGCTAAGAGATGGCCTGGGAATCATAAAAAAGTCTACCGATGTCGAAAAATTAGCAGGAAGCATAGAATCCTCGGAAGGGGTGTATTTTGTACCTTCTTTTGCCGGGCTGGGAGCTCCTCACTGGAACCAAAAGGCTAAAGGAACTATTTTCGGTTTAACCCGGGGTTCCACCGATGCTCATATTGCAAGGGCTTCACTTGAGGCCATTGCCTACCAGTCTATGGATATCATGAAGGCCATGGAGGCCGATTCAGGTATAAAGATCGAAGAATTAAGAGTTGATGGGGGAGCCACTGTAAATGACCTTTTGATGCAGTTCCAGTCTGATGTTCTGGATACAACTACCGTCAGGCCAAAGATTACCGAGACTACAGCTCTTGGTGCGGCATATCTTGCAGGACTGGCCGTAGGTTTTTGGAAAAGTGTGGATGACCTGGAAGAGATATGGATCCAGGATAAAAAATTTGAACCTTCCAGAGAGAGAACGACAATTGAAAATGGAATAAAGGGTTGGTATAAAGCAGTGCAGGCTGTAGAAAAGTGGACTGAACTTTAATATTTCTGATATGACACCATTTATTGCAGAGATTCTCGGAACCGGATTATTGATGCTCCTTGGAAACGGGAACGTAGCAAACGATATTTTAAAGGGTACCAAAGGTCACGGCGGTGGTTGGGTAAGTATTACTACTGCATGGGGGCTGGCGGTGTTTGCGGGAGTTGTGGTAGCGGGACCTTATAGCGGGGCTCATCTTAATCCCGCTGTCACTCTTGGCCTGGCATTTGGAGGTATATTCCCCTGGGAGCAGGTACCAACTTATATTCTTGCCGAATTTTTAGGTGCCATGATGGGTACCACCCTGGTTTATTTCATGTACAAGGACCATTTTGACAGAACACCGGATGCAGAGACTAAAAGGGCTGTTTTTTGTACAGCTCCGGCCATCCCGAATACCTGGCAAAACATCCTGAGTGAAATCTTGGGAACCTTTGTTCTGCTTATTGCAGTATTCTATTTTACGGATGCCGAAATAAATGATGGAAGCCAGACCAAGGTTGGCCTTGGTTCTATTGGTGCGATCCCTGTCGCATTCATAGTTTGGGGGATTGGTCTGAGTCTTGGGGGAACCACGGGATATGCCATTAATCCTGCAAGAGATCTGGGCCCGCGTATCATGCATGCCATACTGCCTATAAAAAATAAGACGCATAGTAACTGGTCTTATGCCTGGATTCCCGTTATAGGTCCTATTATTGGGGCTGGAATAGCAGCCTCTATATTTCTGATTCTTAACAGTTAAAATCTTTTTTTTTAAATTTAAGGAAGAGGTGATCTGTTTAATTTCAGGTCCCAGCAATTATTTAACTAACCAAAAAATAAAAAAATGAAAACCTTATTCAATTGCAAATTAATGTTCATATTAACTTGTATTCTGGTTATTTCATCCTGTAAGAACAATCAGAAAAAGGACCAAGGATCTGAAGAAGTGAAACCAGAGGTTTCCCAGGATTCTAGTGATACTCCTGAATCTGGTGTGATTGAAATAGTAACCAATGCCATGGAATTTAAAACCCAGGATGAGTTTCCTTCTGGCTGGAACACTTTCAGGTATAAGAACAAATCCAACGAAACCCACCTTATACTTTTTGATAAATATCCTGAGGGTAAAACCATAGAAGATACAAGAAAAGATATCATTCCTCCCTTCCAGGAAGGAATGGATTTTATAAAAGAAGGTAAGTTGGAAGAGGCAGGAGTAGCTTTTGGAAAATTACCCGAATGGTTCCAGGATATTGAGTTTGTAGGCGGGGTTGGATTAATTTCTCCGAATACCACAGCAGAATCCACATTATATCTAGAACCCGGTACCTATATCATAGAATGTTACGTTAAAATGCCAAATGGCGTTTTCCATACCACTATGGGCATGGCAAAACAGATCGAAGTGGTAGAAGAAGATAGCGGTATATCTGCTCCAGATCCGGATCATACTATCAGTATTTCAGCTGAAGATGGAATTACTTTCAATGATCAGGTTTCAGCCGGAGAAAAAACCTTTGCGGTAAATTTTGGTGAACAAAAGATACACGAAAACTACCTGATGCATGATGTTAATCTTGTTTGGGTAGAAGAAGGAGCTGATATGACCATGTTAACAGATTGGGTGAACTGGGCTGCACCGGAAGGTCTGCAAACACCGGCTCCTGGAGGCTTCAAGTTCCTGGGAGGAATGCAGGAGATGAATCCAGGCAAAACAGGATATTTTACGGCAGATCTTAAACCGGGAAATTATGTTTTGATATCAGAGGTTCCTGATGCTAGAACAAAAGGCCTGTTTAAATCTTTTACGGTCAATTAAAAACAAAAAAAAACCGGCAGATGCCGGTTTTTTCTATGTTGCTTTTGCAATACTATCCAGTTTTTGCGGTGGAATGGGTGCAGGCACATTATTTTCTACTGGATCAGTGCTTTGCAGGTATTTGAAAATCGACTCAAGGTCTTCGTCATTGAGTTTAGCAAAGTTCTGCCAAGGCATGGGCGGAAGTATCATTCTGCCGTTATTTTGTCCTTTTAATTTTCCTTCCCTCATTGCTGTTTTCCATTGTTTCATGGTCCAGTTACCAATTCCTGTATCATCTGAAGTAAGGTTGGCAGCGAAAGAGATACCCCAAGGCCCGACAGCCGCGGTTAGGTCGCCACTCATCAACATCCATCCACTTTGGAGCATTTCCTGAGTGATAGGTGGAAGGCTGTCACTAGCCGGATGTCCTGATAAAGCCAGTTCAGGAATTTCCTCAGGTCCCATTTGTCCCATCCTTTTTGGAGAATGACAATCATGACATCCTATGGACTTTACGAGATATTCACCCCTTTTAATACTATCATTTAAGGTCATTGCAATTTCTTCGGGAACTGCATCGTAATCTTTATCATTACAAGAAATTAAGAGCATTGCGACCGGAAGAAACAGCATAGGAAGCAGAAGTTTTGGTACTACTTCCTGAAAGAAGTTTAGTTTGATTTTCATAATAAAATAAATTGGTTGGTTGTAGTGCTAAATTATTATAAGTTTTTGAAAATCAGAGTCTTTATCGATGAAATTCCGAAAAATTACCATGATATGTATAGGGGATGAAAAGCCTGATTCATTTTGTTCTCTAATCACTACTTTTGAAGTATGGAAATTGACAATCTGCAACAAGGCTTTTTCGGAATTGGGATCCAAAATGGTAAAACCCCTGAAAACCTCGGAGTTTTATGGCGATCTGCCCAAAACATGGGCGCCAGTTATATTTTTACTATCGGGAACCGCTATGCAAAACAAGCCTGTGATACCCATAAGGCCGTAGGTGCGATGCCTTATTTTCATTATGAGACCTTTGAGAAATTTTACAACGGTCTGCCCAAAGGAGCAATGATGGTTGGTGTTGAGCTTACTAAGGATGCTGAACCTTTGGAGACCTTTAAACACCCCAGAAGATGCGTATATCTTTTAGGTGCGGAAGATCATGGCCTTTCCAACGAAGCTATCGAAAAGGCACACCATCTTGTAAAGTTCAGATCACGTTTAAGTTTGAATGTTTCGGTAGCGGGAAGTATAGTGATGTACGATCGCGGGATGAAATCTGAATTCTCTACCTAGCCGTACTTCTCTCCCTGAACATATTATTCTCCTTGATCATTTTTGCTGTTTTTTCAGGAACCATGGTTTCCCACTTTGGGTTGCCTTCCTTGATCAGCTCATAGACTTTCCTAGGACTTATATTTAATGTTTCAGGATCGAAATCCTCGATGTCCACTACCCTGTGGTTGTCCAGGAAAAACTGGTAGAGTTCTTTTATTCTCGGATGGACCTCCAGATTTTTACTGTTTATTATTTCTCCGGTTTCCTGATCTTTTAAAGGATATAAATAAACTTTCAGACTTTTAAAGAATAATTTTCCGAAAGCTTCAAGAATTCCTCCACTAAGGTGCCTGTAATATTTTTCGTTGAAAATATCTATCAGGTTATCCACTCCCATGGCAAGGCCCAGTTCTTCCTTTGTATGTAAAGCAAAATACTCCACCACCTTATAATATTCCTGGAAGTTGGAGATCATTACATTCTGCCCGAGAGAACAGAGAAGATCTGCCCTGTCCAGGAAGTCTTTTTCCCGTATCTCCCCGTCAGATTTCAGGTTGGATAAAGTCATTTCGAAAATAACGATCGTTTTCTCCTTTTTTACATTCTTTTCCTTAAGGAATAAGTCAAGGGAATTTTCATACATATTCATATGAAGGTTCGTTACCGGCCGGAAGCTACCTCGTAGCGCCAGGATGTTCTTCTTGTACAGGACGTTAGCGGGAAGGACATTGTTTCCATCCGGTGAGAACATTACAGCTTCGGTTATTCCCTCCTTAACGAGTTCCAGGCTCATTAATCGATTATCCACCCCCTCAAAAACAGGACCGGTGAAGTTGATCGAGTCGATCTCAATTTTATCGGTGTCCAGGTGGTCATAAAGGCGTTTCAGTAGAAATTTTGGATCGTCACTTTGATAAAAGGCTGCGTATATCAAATTTGCTCCCATTATCCCGAGACTTAATTGCTGATGTGCAGCCGTATTTTCATGGAATTGTACATGGAGAATGATTTCACTGTATTCCTGTTTTGATTTTCTCTGAAATTTGATGCCCAGCCATCCATGTCCCTTATATTTCTTAGCCCAGTCGATGGTAGCGACCGTATTTGCATAGCTGAAGAATAGTTTGTCGGGATGTTTCGTTCTTGAGATCCTTTGTTCGATCAAACCTGTTTCATAATCGAGCATGCTTTTAAGCCTGGCCTCGGTTACATACCTGTTTTGTGGTTCCAATCCGTAGATGGCATCGCTAAAATCCTTGTCGTATGCGCTAAGTGTCTTAGCGATCGTGCCTTTCGGGTTTTTAGCCCTGAAAAAATGGCGTACGGTTTCCTGCCCTGCACCAATTTCAGCAAAGGTTCCGTAGATATTTTCATTAAGATTTAGACGGGTGCATTTGTTTTCAATGGAAATAATACTTTCGAATTCCTCATCTCCTTTTAAGTGCACGGCCATAATTTAAGGTGTATTTAATTGGAAGAAGAAAGTTAGGAATATTAAATTGGCTTACCTCGAATTTTAAGTAATGTTTACAATTATATTCGGATTACTAAGTCAATTTTAACGGATTAAATCTTCCTTAAGATGTTACATTTATTTTTGAAGATCGTCTTAAATTAAAACATTAGAAATGGGAAAATTTCTTTTTTTATGTGGCTTTATAATCGCGTTTATAAATCCGGTTTTCTCGCAGGAATTTACAGCACAGATCCTTGACTTCGAAAGTAAGCAGCCTATTCCTTTCGCCACAGTTCAATATGGGCCTAATAAAGGGACAATAACCAATGAGGAAGGCATATTCGTAATAAATTTTTCTCCGGGAAGCTATGGTTTACTGGAGATTTCCTCGATGGGATATGAAAAAATCACAATTAAACCAGAAGAGGTCAGGAATAATACTATCTATCTGCGTTCTCAAGTGATCGAACTGGACAATGTCTTTTTAACCAATAAAAAGCTTACCGGTCGTGAAATTCTGGAACAAGCAAAAAATAAGGTTTCAGAGAACTATAATTTTGGACTTTCTAAAAGACGTTTTTTCTATCGGGAGTCCAGTATAAACCGGGTGAACAGGTTTGATATGGATATCGATGAAAGTTCGATTCCTGAAATCAACCAGGCTTTAATGGATAGTATTTCGCAAAGTATTCCAAAGTATTCAGATTCGTACAGGGAAGTTCTGGGAGATTTTTACGGAGATTATACTCAGCAAAAAATCCAGATAATTAAGGCAGCCAATCTCTATAATCCACAAAGCACTTCTTCACTGGACAAGCTTACCAGTAAACTTGAAAATATCTTTCAGGATAATGTTAAGAAAGATTCTTATTTAAAGATTAAATCAGGTCTTTTCGGTGTAAAATTGGATGCTGATGAGCTTACTGAAAATGAAAAAGAAAATTCTGAAAAGACGGTGAAAAAGGAGCCGTCTTCAGAGGAGATTGCTAAATCTGAAGCTGATAAGCGTACGGGGCTATCAAATTCAGCCAGGGAAAATATAAGCTCTGTTCTCCGAAAATCGTTTTGGAATGAAGATTCGACTTTCGACCTTTTCGATAAACTCAATAAATATGAATTCAAAGTGAAGGGTTATACTTATTTTGATAATGAGGTGGTGTATGTAATAGATTTTGCACCTAAAAGAGGTGCGAAGTTTAAAGGAAAGATTTATGTTAATACAGAAGACTTCGGGGTGCACCGAATCGATTTTAAGAATGTAAAATCCCTTAAAAAATTCAGGTTATTAGGGATAAGTGTAATCGATGATGTTTACCGCGGAAAATTAATCTTTTCAAAGGGTCAGGATGGCAAATATATTCCGAAGTATCTGGAACTTGAGGAGGGGGAAAGGATAGGGGTAGACCGGCCGCTTACTTTAATCGAAAAAAATAAGAACGTGCTGGGTCGCCGAAAGCAAAACGAACTTGATATGGATATCTTGATCAATATAAGTCAGCTTGAAAAATATCAGTTCGTGGTTTACGATTCTGAAGAAATAGATAAGAAATCATTTAATGATATTAAGCCCTCTTCAACTTTTGAATATCAAACCTTTAAAAGATATGACCCTGATTTCTGGAGTGGTTTCAATATCATTGAACCTAATGTGGCAATAAAAGAGTTCACAGCACTGGAAACTGATTAAGAGCCAAAGCCTAAAAATTTAATATTATCTTTAGGAGAATAAATATAGAATTAAATGAGAAGTCTCTATTTGACAATAATTTCCTTATTAGTTATGACAATTTCCAATGCGCAAAATCCTTTCAATCTGAAAAAAGATCATGATGCTCTAATGGTAAAAGATGTAAATGTGGCCGCCGAATTTTATAAAGAAGTCCTGGGCCTTAAGGAAATTCCTAATGGAGGGCTAGGCGATCACATCAGATGGTTTGAACTTGGAGAAAAAGTACAGATCCATTTAATTGAGGGTGAAGACCAGGTAGAAAAGCATAAAGGTGTTCATTTTGCTATGAATACAGATAACCTAAGTGCCCTTATGCAGCACTTAAAAAGTAAAAATGTTTCTTTTGAAAACTGGTCAGGGGAGAAAGAAACTACTAATACCAGGCCCGATGGTATCAAACAGATCTATTTTCAGGATCCTGATGGTTACTGGATCGAGGTAAATGATAATGAACTCTAATTTATATTAGATTTCATCAGTTGCAACCTTGTAGGTTGGATCTTCAAGAATGTTCACCTCTATGATCTTATCTGCATTGTCCAGCAGCCTTCTGCAATCCGGACTTAGATGTCTTAAATGAAGTGTTTTTCCCTGTTTAAGATAACGTTCAGTTAATTTATTCAGGGCTTCTATTCCGGACATATCCACTACGCGGCTTTCAGAGAAATCAATGATAACTTCATCGGGATCGTTCAGTACATCAAATTTACTGTTGAATGCAGATACAGACCCAAAGAATAGCGGTCCGTAGATCTCATAATACTTAACGCCGTGCTCATCGATTCTTTTACGGGCACGAATTCTTTTTGCATTATCCCATGCAAATACCAGTGCCGAAATTATCACTCCTATTAGCACAGCAAGTGCAAGATTGTGTAGGAACACTGTCACCAAGGTAACTAGGATCATGACGATCACGTCAGATTTCGGCATCTTGTTGAGTGTTTTTAAACTTGCCCATTCGAAAGTCCCTATAGCTACCATTATCATTACTCCTGTAAGTGCTGCCATAGGAAGTTTTTCTATTAGGTCTGCTCCAAACATGATAAATACAAGGAGCATTATCGCCGCGGTGATACCAGATAATCTTGCTCTGGCGCCCGAAGAAACATTAATAAGACTTTGTCCCAACATGGCACACCCTCCCATTCCTGAGAAAAATCCTGAAAAGATGTTCGCGGTACCCTGGGCCACACATTCCTTATTTCCTCTACCCCGGGTTTCAGTGATCTCATCAATGATATTCAGTGTAAGAAGGCTTTCAATGAGTCCAACACCAGCCATTATCAATGCGTAAGGAAATATTAAAGAGAGGGTCTCCCAATTAATTGGAATCCCGGGGATATGGAATGGAGGAAATCCACCTTTTATTGAGGCCATATCTCCAACGCTTTTTGTGTCCAGGCCAAAGAATACTACAATTCCAAAAACCACCAGTATCGCGGCAAGAGATGATGGGAATACTTTGGTCAATTTTGGGAGCCCCCAAATGATGAGCATTGTGATGAGAACGAGTCCCAGGAACATATAGAAAGGCTGTCCTGTCATCCATACCAGTTCACCGGCTTCATTGATCTTTTTGAACTGCGCTAGCTGGGACATAAAAATGATGATCGCCAAACCATTTACAAAACCAAAAATAACCGAGTGGGGTACCAGTCTTATGAGTTTCCCCAATCGGAAAACTCCCGCCAGCACCTGTAATATACCGGCAAGCACTACTGTTGCAAATATATATTCCGGGCCATGGGACACAGAAAGCCCAACGATCACCACGGCTACTGCGCCGGTCGCTCCGGAGATCATTCCAGGACGACCTCCTAATATTGCGGTTATCAGTCCCATCACGAAAGCTGCATAAAGTCCGGTGAGCGGGGAGAGCTTTGCGATCATTGCGAAAGCCACTGCTTCCGGAATAAGAGCCAGTGCGACGGTTAATCCTGCAAGGATCTCTGTTTTATAATTTACCTTTTGTGTGAAATCGAATAGATTCAGAACTTTTTTCATAAACAGGCTTTTCAGCTATTTTTAAGAAGCGGCAAAAATAGACATTAAAAACAGAAGCACAATTCATTAAAGGATTAGATTCTAATTTTTGTCAAATTCTGAAATTCAGAACATTAAGAATGCAAAATCCATAATTTGTTACTCTGAACTTTTTTGAATTTGATCTTTTTATTCTAATTGTTAGAAAATAGATAAAGATTAGGTAGCAGAATTCAAATGAAATACCTTTGCAAAAAATTTATTATGGCACATAAGGCCGGATTTGTAAATATAATAGGTAATCCCAATGTCGGGAAGTCTACCCTGATGAATGCATTTGTTGGGGAACGTTTGTCTATTATCACTTCAAAAGCACAAACAACAAGACATAGAATCCTTGGTATTGTAAATGGGGAAGATTTTCAGGTTATTCTTAGTGATACCCCGGGGATCATCAAACCAGCCTACCAGCTTCAGGAGTCAATGATGGATTTCGTGAAATCTGCTTTTGAAGACGCCGATGTACTAATTTATATTGTTGAGGTTGGAGAAAAAGCTTTAAAGGACGAGGCTTTTTCTGAAAAGATCAGGAACTCTGAAGTCCCTGTGCTTCTGCTTTTGAACAAAATAGATAAATCTAACCAGGAGCAACTTGAAGAGCAGGTCCAGTACTGGCAGGAGCAAGTGCCAACTGCAGAGATACATCCCATTTCGGCACTTGAAGGTTTCAATGTTTCAGAGGTTTTCAATAGGATCATAGAACTTCTTCCTGAGTCTCCTGCATTTTACCCAAAAGATACCTTAACCGATAAACCTGAACGCTTTTTTGTGAATGAGATCATTAGGGAAAAGATCCTTATGCATTACAAAAAGGAGATTCCATACAGTGTGGAGATCGATACCAGTGAATTCTTTGAGGAAGAGAAGATAATCAGGATGCGAAGTGTGATCATGGTGGAAAGAGAAACTCAGAAAGGGATCATAATAGGGCATAAAGGTGCTGCCTTGAAAAGGGTAGGAGTAGAAGCGCGAAAGGACCTCGAAAAATTCTTTGGAAAGCAGGTGCATCTCGAATTATATGTTAAGGTGAACAAGAATTGGCGTAGTGATGCCAACCAGCTTAGAAGATTCGGTTATACCGACAAAAAATAAACTATTCAGCTTATTTAAAGGGGGTACTGCAATTGGTTTAAAACCATTAATTTTGCTCCCTGAAATTCATTTTTAATTATGGGCAATATTGTTGCTATTGTAGGAAGGCCAAATGTAGGTAAATCAACTTTTTTTAACCGTTTGATACAGCGTCGAGAGGCGATCGTGGATTCGGTAAGTGGAGTGACCAGAGACAGGCATTATGGAAAAACAGACTGGAATGGTCATAGATTTTCTTTGATCGATACCGGCGGTTATGTTAAGGGGAGCGATGATATTTTCGAAGCGGAAATAGACAAACAGGTGGAACTCGCAATCGACGAGGCAGACGCTATAATCTTTATGGTTGATGTCGAATCTGGTGTTACACCAATGGATGAGGACGTGGCTACATTGCTTAGAAAAGTTGATAAACCTGTACTTCTCGCAGTAAATAAAGTAGATAATAACAAGAGATTGGAGAATGCGGTGGAATTCTATTCACTTGGACTGGGAGAATATTTCCCGATCGCAAGTACTAACGGTAGCGGAACTGGAGATCTTTTAGACGCAGTGGTAGAGGCACTCCCGGAACTGGAGGCTGAAGAAGAGACCGAATTGCCGAGATTCGCCGTTGTGGGAAGACCCAATGCCGGTAAATCCTCTTTTATAAATGCATTGATCGGGGAAGACAGATATATAGTCACCGATATTGCCGGCACTACCAGAGATTCTATGGATACCAGGTATAACAGATTTGGATTTGAATTCAATCTTGTAGATACAGCAGGTATCAGGAGGAAATCCAAGGTGAAGGAGAATCTTGAATTCTATTCAGTGATGCGTTCCGTACGTGCTATAGAGAACTGTGATGTTTGCCTTCTTGTATTGGATGCTACCAGAGGTTTTGATGGCCAGGTACAGAATATTTTCTGGCTGGCGCAAAGAAACCATAAGGGAATCGTTATCCTTGTAAATAAGTGGGACCTCTTAGATAAGGAGACCAATACCCTTAAAGAGTATGAAGCAGGAATAAGGAGAGAAATGGAACCTTTCGTGGATGTGCCGATCGTCTTTATTTCGGTTCTTACAAAACAGAGGGTTTTTAAGGCTATTGAAACCGCCGTTAAAGTTTATGAGAACCGAAGTAAGAAGATCAAAACCCGTGAGCTCAATGATATTATGCTTCCCATTATTGAAAAGAACCCGCCACCGGCTTATAAAGGAAAGTATGTGAAGATCAAATTTTGTACACAGCTTCCCACTCCACATCCTCAGTTTGCATTTTTCTGTAATCTCCCTCAGTACGTAAGAGATCCTTATAAGAGATTCATAGAGAATAAATTACGAAAGGAGTTCGACTTTTCGGGAGTTCCTATCACAATTTATTTCAGGAAAAAATAAATAGTGCTTAAACTATTCACTAAATAAGCAGTCTTAGAGTTAATTGTTTATAAAATCGATTAATTCCGGCAAAGAAGTTTGCGTCTTATACTGATTAATTAGTTATTCGCAATCCGAATTTTTTTCATGCCTAACCGCTTATTTTGATGAGATTAAAACTTTTCTCATTCCTGTTCTTTTTAACAGGAATAATGTTTTCCCAGAATTTTGAAATCAAAGGAAAAATAACAGATCCAGAGGGGAATCCTCTTGGTTCTGCGACTGTATATCTTGAAAAACCGGCAGACAGCAGCCTGGTAACCTACACCATATCAGAGGAAAGCGGGGCTTTTCTTCTTTTAGGGAAGTCCTCTGTTCCAGATTTAAATATTTTTGTTTCCTATGCTGGTTATGCAACCTATTCTGACCAGATTAAAGCTGAAAATAAAGATTTAGGAGCCCTCGTTCTTGAGGTTTTGGATAACCAGTTAGAAGAAGTGACCTTAACCGGGAGTCGTGCCCCGATATCGGTGAAAACAGATACTCTTGAGTTTAATGCGGCTTCCTTTAAAACCAGGGAAAATGCTAATCTCGAAGATGTTTTAAAAGAACTTCCCGGCCTCGCTGTAGATAATCAAGGCAATATCACGGTAAATGGAAAACCGGTATCCCGGATTCTAGTGAATGGAAAAGAGTTCTTTGGTAACGATCCTAAGATCGCTACTAAGAATTTACCTAAGGAAATCATCGATAAGATCCAGGTGGTAGATACTAAAACAGAATCAGAAGAATTTACGGGTAAAGAAGGTGATTCTGAAAATAAGACCATTAACATTACCATAGACGAAAATAAAAATCGTGGATACTTTACCCGATTAACAGCAGGCGCAGGAACAGATGACAGATATGAGTTAAGCGGGATTTCCAACTATTTTAAAGATGACTTAAGGATAAGCTTGCTTGCCAGTTCGAATAATATTAACTCCTCAGGTTTTACTTTCGATGAGGTATTCGATGCCATGGGAAGAAACGCCTATTCCATTTCAAGAGGTGGTGGCGGCTTTTCAATTAATGGAGTTTCTTATGGAAATAATGCAGGAGGAATTACTAAATCGGACAATATAGGTTTGAGCTTTGTGAACGAATGGGCCAAGGAAACTGAACTCTCAGTCAATTACTTCTATAATAATGCCGATAGCCGAAACGAAACTAAGGTGGAAAGGGAGAATATTTTGCCAGACCGACGTTTTTTCGTTAATTCTGAATCCTCTTCACAACGTTTAAACGACAATCACAGGTTTAGTACCGCATTCCAGATAAAACCGGATACCCTTACCTGGATCTCGTTCAGGCCTGGCTTTAATGTTACCAATGGAGAATCATTTAGTGAAAGTTTCACCGAATCTACAGGTGAAGACGGGGAGCTGATCAATACCGCTTTAACAGAAAATAGCTCCAGCGTTTACAATACAAACTTTTCTAACAGGCTCTATGTTTCAAGAAAGTTTGGTTCAGAAGGTGGATATTTCAGTGTAGGGATGGATAATGATAATCAAAACCGACTACAAAAGGACTACTTTTTCTCTGAAAGGAATGTCTATACTGAAGATAATGAAATCGCTGACTCTGAAATTCAGGACCAGTTCGTAGATATAGATAACAAGAATGATGAATACAGACTAAGTTCAGCATTAAGAATTCCAATTTCTAAGAATTGGGATCTTGATTTTGAGATGGAATATCAGCATGAAGAAGCTAAGAACGAAAGACTGGTTTATAATGCTACCGGAAATGGGGAGTATAACGACCTTGATAATGCCCTGAGTAACGATTTCAGGTCTGAGATGAATACGCTTAGACCAAGTATAGGAATGGTATTTAATAATGATACTTTAAGAGTTGGTGTTGCCGGGGGGATCTTGAGTACCAGGTTGAAAAATAAGGATCTATTTTCGGGAGCAGAGATAGATAATTACTATGGAGACTATTTCTTCGACTCGAATCTTCGATACAACATCAGTAAATCGAAATCTATTTATTTCAGTTTAAGGAATAACAGGAATATGCCTCAGATCAATCAGTTGCAGCCTGTTTCAATTACCACGAACCCCTTGGATATCGTGACGGGTAATCCAAATTTGAATCCTAGCCTGAATACCAATATGTACCTTAATTTTAACAATTATGACTGGAGAAAGCGGTCCGGCTTTTTTCTGTACATGGGAGGAGAGGTTATAAAGGATAATATCGTCCCGATTACCACTACTGGTGAAGACCTGGTTAGAACCACCACGTATACCAATGTGGATGGAGCCTATAATTTTTTCGCAGGAGCAAATTTGGATAAAAAGATAACGTTGGACTCGGTGCAATCTATTAAGATAGAACCAGGCTTCCGCGGAAATATTAATAAAAGGATAGGTTTTTCCAATGGAGAAAAGTTCGATGTAGAGAACATTACTTTCAATCCAACCTTAAGTATTCAATATGACTGGAAAGATTTGATAACTCTGGAGCCTACCTACAGGCTTTCTGTAATCCATGCAGATTATAGCCTTAATAACAGGACTGAGGATTATCTGAATCACGATATCAGCTTCCAGGCAACTTCGTACTGGCCAAATAATTTCATTATAGGAAGTGATCTTAGTTACCAGAAATTTGGAAATATTTCACCCGGTTTTAAAAGCTCTTTCGTGCTTTGGAATGCCAGTTTAGGATATAAATTATTGGGGGATGATGGAATCCTCAAAGTAAAGGTTTTCGATATCCTGGACGAAAATACTTCGACTATGAGAACAACTGGAGACGACTTTATTCAGAATACTCAGGAGTTGGTTCTTGAGCGATATCTTATGTTCAGTTTTACTTACAAATTCAGCAAATTTGGAGGGAAGGATCCCAATAATAACCGAACTAGATTCTTTTAATTAATCTTTTTCAGGTAAAAATATCCCAGGATACCGGCCAGTAATGATGCTGAAAAGATCCCGATCTTGGCCTGTATCATATAGATCTCGTTGTCGAAAGCAAGTTCTGTAATGAAAAGGGACATAGTAAATCCTATGGCGGCAAGTAAGCCGACGCCGTAAATATGGCTCCATTTAATTTTTCTTGGAAGCGATGATACCTTTAGCCAAACCATGAGCTTGGTGAAGAAAACAATACCAATGAATTTACCGAAGATCAGGCCGAAAAGTATACCCAGAGTAACGGGGCTGTGAATGAATTCGAAAGATTCGGCATTGAAGCTTAAACCTGCATTTGCAAAAGCAAATAATGGCAATACGAAAAAACTCACGAAAGGGTGTAATGCGTGTTCCAGTCTTTGGGAAGGAGGAACAGCTTCATGGGTGAGCATAGAGAACTTTTCTATGGTCATGGTGATCTCTTCCTGATCTGAACTGGCCTTACTGGAAGGTCTTTTTAGTTTTTTCTTTATTTGGTGCGAGAGAAGTTTAGCTTTTCTTAAAAATAGAGGAGTATTGATCCTTTTACTGGTAGGTATGGCAAATGCCGCTAAAACCGCTGCGATGGTTGCATGGATTCCTGATAGCATAATAGCGAGCCATAAACCTCCAATTCCCATAATAGCGTAAAATAGGGTATTTCTTATTCCGATATAATTGGCTGCTATAAGGATTAAAAGGAAAAAAACCCCAATCCCCAGGCTTTCTACTGAAATTTGCTCGGTGTAGAAGAATGCGATCACAAGGACTGCACCCATGTCATCGGCAATTGCAATGGCTGTAAGAAAGATCTTTAGGGAAACCGGCACTTTGTCACTAAGCAGATAAAGAATACCCAGGGCAAAAGCGATATCTGTAGCCATGGGAACACCCCAGCCTGAAATGGCCGGAGTTCCTGCATTGAAATAAAAGTAGATGAGTGCAGGAAAAAGCATCCCACCTATGGCAGCCGCCACGGGTAATATAGCACCTCTAAAAGTCGAAAGTTCTCCATGCATGATCTCTTTTTTCAGTTCAAGGCCAACAAGGAAAAAGAACATGGACATTAAACCATCGTTGATCCAGTGTAATAGGGTTTTGTTAATTACGAGGTCATTGAGACCAAGGTAAATTTCCTGTTTCCATAGCTTATGGTACAATTCTGAAAAAGGAGAATTAGCGATTAATAAGGCCAGGATTGTGGAAATGATAAGGCTTAATCCTACTGAAGTCTGTTTCTCTATAAAATTCTTTATGGGAAGTAGCAGGTAGACATCTAAATTTGACTTTCGCATCACTTAAGTTCATTAGTTAAAGGACTGATTGAAAATGCTTAGGCGATATTAAAATTAAAGCAATAACGGGGATGACAATATGATGAAAGTCATGTTAGATTATATACCCTGAAATTTTTCCGAGAGCTAGAAATGCTAAAATCCTTCTAAATTCTTTAACATTATTTAAGAATAAAGTTAGGAAAATTCCGCACCTAAAATGGCCATTATGCACTACGGCTAGAATATCATTACTTCAACGAAAATTTTTTAAAAAAGGGAGCTAAATGCTTAAATTTAAGAGAGTTGAATAGTAACTAAAACAAAGAGCTTATGGAAATTATTACTGATTTTGTTCATAATTACAACAGATCTTTAAGAGGTCTCAACATTTTTGTGAAAATAATGGTGACCCTGGCTCTGGCTTTGATCCTATTTGCGGTTATAAGTGCAATCATTAACGTGATAGTGCATGCTGTATAATAAGACGATATAGACCGGCTCCGGAACCTTATTACTAAAATCCTGATGTGCTTTTAAAAGTACTTGGGATTTTTTTGTTTTTTCTAACTTCCATTTAATAGATTACTTCTTGAAATACAAATGTCCGGTTACAAATATTATGGGAGTCTTTTTTGAATTTCAATTGATGTAAAGAGTTTTCAAGATCTTTAGGAGGTGGATTTCACCGAACATTATCCTGAATAATTTTAGCATAAACAAAAAAACCCGCTTCATCGAAGCGGGTTTTTAAAGGTGGTACCTCCAGAAGCTCATTAAATTACACTTCTTGAGACTTTTTTACACTTCTAAACATATTTTACAATCATCAAAATAAAAATTTAGAACTGTTTTAGACTTGGATGAATCGAAAAAACCTTGAGCATATTCTGTAGCCGAAGATGCGAACATCTGCTAAAAAGCTTATTATGAGATTAAATAACCAGTTATTCCGGTTTTTAATAGAAAGAAAATTTTGATATTACATTGAAAATTTTCCTCTGATTAATGATGTCATTTATTAAAATGGGATAATTAAAAGGCCCCCTTTTTAAATGAAAAGGGACCTCTTTACCAAAATTAATTTAAAAAGTAAATCCCTTCTGCCGGAAATATATTTTTCTAATGTTTGTTTACATGCCAAACATTTCCTTTGCCTCTTCCAGTGTAAAAACC
>CAYWAB010000004.1:0-42207 GCA_964456105.1 uncultured Christiangramia sp.
GAAATAATAAAGATCATTCTGGTTTTTATAGGAGGTGTTAAGCAAAAGAATTTCTCCAAATGCATTATCGATGTTTGTGCCTTTCATGTTCATGATCACATCCCCCTTAAAGACCGAAATACTGTCTCTTTCTACAAAGTTCAGCGCATTAAGGTCGGCATATTGTACTGCGGCTTCAAAATCATAAACATTGATCTTTTCTGAAACATCAGCCAGTCCATTGAATTCCATCTGTAGATTTGGATCCCGGGAAACCAGATACCCATTAAAGACTGGATCTCTTAAATTTCCTATAACGTCGATATTCTGGTAGGTATACTTATTATAGGTGAGTTTAGAAATCTTACCATTCAACTGGGTATTAAGATCTTCCTGATTGTAACCACTACCATCAAAATTGAGATTAAAGCTCGTTTTTCCCAGTTTGGGTTCATCGATCAGTTTTCCAATATTAAAATTGTTGAAAACAAGGTTCCCTTTATAAGAAGCGGTTTTTGAGGAATTAAAGTCCCGAAGTACAAAATCTGCATCTGCAGAACCCAGTTGTGTCTTTATGAAAACATCTGCATCCAGGGAAGAATTAGTGACCGTAACCTTACCTGTCATTCCCAGGTTTCCAAAATCGATAAGGGTTTTGGGAAGATTCCCTGAAAGTGGCCCGGGAAGTAGATTTACCAGATCATAGTAGTTCGTGTTAAACTCAGAGAAGTCGCCGTTAAGTTGAAATGCCTCGACTTCTTCTGAAAAAGCCCCGGCTATTTTTAATTCTCCCTGTACGGCGCTCCTATCCATCCCGCTCAGGTTAAGTCCTTCTAAAGTAAAATCGTTTAATGTGCCTGTGAGCCTCGTTTTAAAGCTGATCAGCTGATCACTTCCAAAGCCGGAATAGAATGGCAGTAGGTCATTACTGGAAACAAGACTCTCCCTAAAATTAGCTTCCACCTGAACCAGATTTTCAAAATCACTGAAATCTCCCTGGCTGTAACTGAAAAAGATATCGGCGTCTACGGAAGATTCCTTTGTTTGCAGTTCCATATTTTCGAGCCGCATATTCTCCGGATCATAATGAAAAAGCGTAGACAGGTTTTGAACCGGAAGGCCTCTTCTTTCATATCCTTGCAAACTGCCTATGTCTATATCGATATTTTCGTCATTAATGCGGAGCTCATTGGCATAAATACTGAGGCTATCCATGATTAGAACTTCCTCTTTGTCCAGATTTTCATCGATATAACTGTAGCTGCTATTGGTGATCTGTACATTTTCTGCTTTTAGCTCAAAGTGAGCAGGTTCCTTAGTGGACTGTGTCCTTAATTTTTCGATAAGAATTCCAAGATTGTCCCTTTCCTCATTTTTATACCTTTTCATATTAAGGTCCAAGCCTTCAATCCTGGTATCTCCAAGATTGGGTGAGTTATTAAAAAGCTTTCTGAAACTTAATATGGAAGACCTTATAGATTTGGCAGTAAGGAGCGTGTCACCATGATGATCCTCCACATAAATGTCCCTGAGCCTTATACCCCCAAAATAACCCAGTGAAACCCTTCCTATAGAAAGGTTCACATCATTGTTTTCTTTAATGGATTCTGTAAGTTTTCTGGCTACTGAGGTCTGAACCGCGGGAATAGAAAATACTATCAAAAGAATAATGAATAACAAAACAAGTGCGACCACCGTTTTAGTTAGTATTTTCCAGAATTTTTTGATACGCTTTTATATTTTAACTTTGCGTCTAATTTACAACTTCTATGCCCAAATATTTCTGATGTCTGTTCAAAATATAAACATACTTGCCATCGAATCTTCCTGCGACGATACCGCAGCTGCAGTACTATCCAACGGAAAGATATTATCTAATATTGTTGCGACTCAGAAAGTGCATAAACAATATGGCGGCGTAGTTCCGGAACTAGCGTCAAGAGCTCATCAGCAAAACATAGTTCCGGTAATACATCAGGCATTGGCGAAGGCAAATATCGGTAAAAAAGATATTTCTGCAATCGCATTTACAAGAGGACCGGGGTTGATGGGTTCATTGCTTGTAGGTACTTCCTTTGCCAAGTCACTTGCCATGGGTTTAAATATTCCCCTTATAGAAGTGAACCATATGCAGGCTCATATTCTAGCCCATTTTATAGAGGAGGAAGGTTATGATAAACCGGAATTCCCCTTCCTTGCAATGACCATCAGTGGTGGCCATACACAAATCGTAAAAGTTTCAGATTATTTTGAAATGAAAGTGATTGGGGAAACTACAGATGATGCCGTTGGAGAAGCTTTTGATAAAAGTGCTAAGATCCTTGGATTACCATATCCCGGAGGCCCATTAGTGGATAAATATGCCAGGGAAGGAGATCCGAAAGCATTTAAATTTCCTAGGCCTAAAGTAGATGGTTTAAATTTCAGTTTTAGTGGATTTAAAACTGCTGTGCTTTATTTTATACAGAAGGAAACCAAGAATGATCCGGCTTTTATAGAAAATAATTTAAAGGACATCTGCGCAAGTATACAATATACCATTGTCGGGATCCTTATGGATAAGTTAAAAAAAGCGGTGAAGGAAACCGGGATAAACCAGGTTGCCATAGGTGGAGGTGTTTCTGCAAATTCAGGCATCCGCCAGGCATTAAGGGATGCTGAAAAGAAATATGGCTGGAAATGCTATATCCCCAAATTTGAATATACTACAGATAATGCCGCAATGATAGGCATAGCAGGATATCACAAATATTTAAAAGAGGATTTTTCAGATTTCTCGATTACTGCTCAATCACGATATAAATTTTAATATGCAACTGTTTTATAATCCTGAAATTTCTGAAAAAGACAAACAGATAGTCTTTCCCAAGGACGAGAGCAGGCATATTGTAAAAGTTCTTCGAAAAAACGAAGGAGATCTTATCAATATAACCAACGGTAAGGGGCTTCTGTTTACTGCAGAGCTTATTTCCGCAGACCATAAACAATGCGTGGCAAGGATCGTATCCAAAGAAAATCAACCTACTCCCCCCTATTATCTTCATCTCATCGTGGCTCCAACCAAGATGAACGACAGGTTCGAGTGGTTCCTTGAAAAAGCCATGGAAATTGGGGTTCATGAGATCACCCCGGTGATCTGCGAGCATAGCGAAAGGAAAGTGGTTAAACTTAATCGCTTTGAAAGGGTGTTGCAAAGTGCGATGAAACAGTCCCTACATTATAGAATGCCAAAACTTAATGAACCTATACAGTTTTCTGATCTACTGGAGTTAGAAATACCTGGAAAAAAGCTCATAGCTCATTGCGAGGAAGATAAGCCAAGGACTTATTTGAAAGCCGAGGTAAAACCGAAGCAACAATCAAATATACTTATCGGTCCTGAAGGAGATTTCAGTACCACCGAAATAGAAAAAGCATTAAAAAAGGGCTGGATCGCGGTTAGCCTTGGTGAAAGTAGACTAAGAACCGAGACCGCAGCAATTGTTGCCTGCCATACGGTTGCCCTTGTCAATCAAGAATTGTAACTTCCCGTTATGAAGAATATTATTTATGGTATCCTATTTCTTTTTTTAGCTACTGCATCCATAAATGCTCAGGAAATAGCGGTTTTGAAATATAGCGGTGGTGGCGACTGGTATTCTAATCCCACCGCATTGCCAAACCTTATAAAGTTCTGTAATTCATCTATCGGTACAGCCATAAATCCAAAGCCTGAAACGGTTGAACCGGGAAGCACCGATATTTTCAGATTTCCATTCGTTCACATGACCGGTCATGGCAACGTGGTCTTTAGTGATTCGGAAATAGAGAATCTTCGTAATTACCTATTAAGTGGCGGCTTTCTTCATATCGATGATAATTATGGAATGAATGAATACGTTCGAAAGGAATTGAAAAAACTGTTCCCCGAAAAGGAATTAACTGAAATACCCAAAGCTCATCCTATCTTTTCGATCGCCTATACGTTTCCAAATGGTCTGCCTAAAATTCATGAACATGATGCTCTTCCACCCCAGGCTTTTGGTATCTTCGAGGAAGACAGGTTACTACTTCTATTCACTTATGAAAGTGATCTTGGAGATGGCTGGGAAAGCCCCGAAGTTCATAATGATCCTGAAGATGTAAGGCAAAAAGCATTGAAAATGGGTGCGAACATCATAAAATATGCCTTCGAGAATTGAGCGAACAGCTTACACATAAACAAACATTTTTTTCCGACAGACAGTTTCCTATTGTTCTGGTTCTGGATAATATAACCAGCGAGGCAAATATTGGAAGTATATTTCGGCTCGCAGATGCCTTCGGTGTTGAAAAATTGATTTTCTGTGGAACTCAGCCAAACCTTCAAAGTAACCGGTTAAGAAAAACAGCACGTAATACTCATAAATTAGTGACCTATGAATGGTCTGATACTACAACAACTCCACTAGAAGTATTAAAAACAAGGAATTATAAGGTTCTTGGTCTAGAAATTACCACCACGAGTCGTTCCATAGGGGATTTCGTATATCAAGAAAACGAAAATATTGCCCTGGTTTTAGGGAATGAGCGACATGGCATTTCAGATGAAATCCTTGACCTGTGTGACCAGCTATTTCATGTGGATATGTATGGCAAAAATAGTAGTATGAACGTTGCCCAATCTGCCGGAATAGCCTTATATGAATTAACCAAAAGTATTAAACAGTTTGATAAGAAATAATATATTTACGCTGTGAACGCAAGGGAATTTGCAAATGGGATATTGAGGGCTGCCGGTATAATGATCGGGATCGTCCTTTTTCTTTACCTTTTATGGGAGATTCAGTCGGTTATCGTATATGTTGCTGTAGCCGCGGTAATCGCCTTAATTGGGCGGCCTGCAGTAATTTTTTTCAGGCAACATCTTAAAATTCCTAATAAAATAGCCGTAGTAATAGTTCTTACTCTCGTCCTGGCAATCTTTGTTGGCATCATCTTCGTATTCGTCCCTATTATCATAGAACAAAGCAAATACCTGGGACAAATAGACATAGAAGCTTTTAAGAGCGATCTTAATGATCTTAATCAGCAAATAAATAATTATTTGGGTATCCAGGAGATCAATATTATAGATGGTCTTAAAAGAAGTGAATTCATCAGGAATTTTGACATAAGCCTTATCCCGGGTTTTCTTAATAATGTATTTGGAATTTTAGGAGCAACTATCATTGCACTATTTTCAATACTTTTTATTTCCTTCTTCTTTTTGAAGGACAGCAAACTAATGCTAAACAGTATTCTCGTTTTTGCAAATCAGGGAGAAGAACAAAAGTTTCAGCGTGTGTTTAACAAGATCAAGGTATTATTATCAAGATATTTTGTTGGGCTCACTGTACAGATTAGTGTGCTTTTCATTCTTTATACTATCCTTTTAAGTGTATTTGAGATCAACAATCCTATTGCCATAGCTTTTATATGTGCATTTCTTAATCTTGTCCCTTACCTGGGGCCTTTAATTGCCAGTATATTAATGGCGCTTTTCGTAGTTTCAAGTAATCTGGGAGCAGATTTTGGTACTATAATTTTACCGAGACTTATTTATGTAATGCTTGGATACGGGATTTGCCAGGTAATAGATAATTTTATTTCCCAGCCCATGATCTTCGGTGCGAGCGTTAAATCCCATCCTTTAGAGATCTTTTTGATCATTCTCATAGCCGGATTGATGTTTGGGATCATGGGAATGGTGGTTGCAGTGCCATTTTATACTGCTCTAAAGGTGATTGCTAAGGAATCTCTAAGCGAATATAAGATCGTAAAGAGGTTAACCAGAGATCTTTAAATCATGCTAAATAAGGCATTACTGGATCCTAAGGTCCAACAATTCATAAGGACCAACAGAAATGAAGATATTCCCGCAATTGTATTAAAAGGAAGTCCTTTTGAAGGAGTTACTGTTCAGGAGCTTGCCATTCAGATAAAAGGACATTCCGTTGCCGAAAAGAAATTTCCTGAGTTTTTTAAAAAACAAGGGCTTATATATCCCCCTAAACTCAATCTTGAACAAACTTCTTCGGAAATTACCGCCAAGTATAAAGCATCACTCGTACAGGGAACTCAATCTATAGACCTAACCGGTGGACTTGGGATCGATTCTTTCTATCTTTCTAAAAAATTCCGGAATCATACCTATTGTGAATTAAATTCAGGTCTCGCTGATGTGGCCAAACATAATTTTAAGGTTTTACAAGTCGAAAATATTGAGGTAAAGAAGGATAACGGACTTAATATACTAAAAGCTTCGAATCAGCGATTTGACCTTATCTATGCAGACCCAGCAAGAAGGGACGAATTTGGAGGTAAAGTTTTTGCTCTTGAAGATTGTGAGCCAAATATCCCCGAAAATCTTGATCTACTGCTTAAAAGATCAGGCAAGCTCATGCTTAAGACCTCACCAATTCTAGATATCCATAAAGGATTACAGTCTTTAAGAAATGTAAAAGAGATACATATAGTAGCGGTGAGAAATGAAGTTAAAGAACTCTTATGGATACTTGAGAATGAATTCGACAACAGCCCAGATATAATTACTGTTAACTACGAAAAAGATGATATCCAGACTTTTTCAGGAAATTTAGATCAAATAGGTTCTTACGAATTATCAGTTCCTCTGGCCTATCTTTACGAGCCCAATTCGGCATTGATGAAAAGCGGATTATTTGGCAGCCTTGGTGAAACCACGGGAACCTTTAAGTTACACGAACATTCCCATTTATTTACTTCAAAGTCACTTTTGGATTTTCCAGGAAGGTGCTTTAAAGTTGTTGATATTATGCCTTTTAAATCATCTTACATAAAGAAAACATTCAAGCGTAAAAAAGCTAATATAACCACCCGAAATTTCCCGGAACAGGTTGAAAGCATAAGAAAAAAATTTAAGATTAAAGATGGGGGCGATGCTTATTTGTTTTTTACGACAGATCTAAATGAAAACAAGATCGTCATTCAATGCGAAAAGGTAGTTTAGTTGCTCAATTTATATTTCATTCCTTAAAAGCTTAAACTTTTATTTTAGAAATACTGTAAATTGAAGGAATAAGTTTTAAAGGTTTCTGAGTTATTTTCCGGAAAGAAATAGACTATACTACCTTATATAAAGCAGAAATTTTCATAAGGATTTTCCCCTCTGCCCTTGCCAAACCTTTAATTTTTATAAAGTTATCACTAATCTCGAATTCTGATTCTAACTCCAATAAGTCCTGATGGGAAGGGTCGAAAACCGACAGGAACTTTACGTTGTCGGCTCTGCTAAGTTGAAGGGACTTCCCGGTGAAGGTTTCGGCCTGGAGCTTGAAAAAATACAAGAGCACTACTCCCGGAGTAACCGGTCTGTTGGGAAAATGACCCTTATAGATCTTATGATCTTTGTCAATTAATAAATGTAGCACGTGCCTGGATGGTTCCTTGAAAGATTTTTTTATGGTATATAAATCTTCTAAAATCATATTGATTGTTTCAACTTGATGATAATTAAACCTGAAAATTCATAATCCAGGCTGTTCATAAATTCACTTCACGGTAACCGTTTTCATCTCGGAGGCTGCGATCACTTCTCCCAGCTCATTTTCTGTTCTAGCTGAAACTGAGGTCACGTTCATCATTTCTTGAAGTATTTCAACATAGGTTTTTAGACTGGTCCCAATGGCCGGCAGCTGATGAATCTCTACAGTTTTTATCACCCCAATAAAACCTGTCCGTGGTTCTTTTATTCCTTCCAATACTCCCTGATAGCCACGATGAAGCGACATGCTTTGAGCCATATGTTCAATAAGCCCACTTTCTGAAAGCCTTTTGTCCTCTACCAAAACATTTTGTTCCGGCACCGTAAAACCAGTTATTCCTGTAAGCGCAGTATACTCAAAGAGAGTGTCTACAAATACAAATGGCTCCTTTTGAGGGATAAGGCTCATAATCTTATTATAATCTGTAATTGGATGATGTAATAGATTTTCTGCCATAATAAATGAAATCTTCAAATTGATCTGAAAGATCATCTCGACCCTGGAAAAATTAAGTTATTTGAAGATAAGTATTTAATATTTCCTGGCCTGGTGCCAGACAAAGTTTATCACTTTTTTAGTTTTTTAAAAAAGGGAATATTGTTAGAGATCCGGAATTTTTTTTGTTTTGGATCTTTTAAACATTCTTCTCTGGAATCAAAGAAACATGCTATGTAGTTTACATTTTTATTCCTTTTGCATAAAGAATTGATATCTAAAGATTGAAATACATTAGAAAAAAGACGGAAAAGTTTTTGAATAAAAGGAGTAGGACTATATTTTTTTGGAAATCATCATAACCATAAAAAATTATTTTAAAAGCATTTTATTTTAGTTGACTGAAATAAAGTATTTTAATGATCCTTTAAAAATCAATAGATCACAATTAAGGTAAAAAAGGATTAAAAGGCTTGGATGGTTTATAAGTAAAAGTTACATTTGCAACCGCAAAATTAATTGCGAAGTTCTTAAATAACGGAGAGGTGGCAGAGTGGTAATGCAGCAGCCTGCTAAGCTGTCATCCTTCTTGGATGCCCGGGTTCGAATCCCGGTCTCTCCGCTAAATTTTTAGTCTGTGGTTCTTTATTCTCTTTTTCACAAGAAAAAATCGGGATAAATCACCTCCGCTTCCCGGCTGCTTTATTAGAAGTGATTTGGAACGGAAAAGACTAAAAATGGTTAAATAAACATTGTTTGTTTCGGGGTGTAGCGTAGCCCGGTTATCGCGCCTGCTTTGGGAGCAGGAGGCCGCAGGTTCGAATCCTGCCACCCCGACTTAAAAAAAGCCTTACATACAAAATGTAAGGCTTTTTTATTTTAGAGAAGATCTGAGATAATGATATTAGATCTATTTCAACCGGTATTTTTTAATGAGGAATTTACAATACAACAAAAAAAGCCCTCAACAAAATGTTTGAGGGCTTTTGGCAATTCAAAAGGAATTCAAAAATTAATTCTGATCGGAAGGACTAAGATTTGGATTCGCGTTGATTTCAGCCAGTGGGATCTTGAAGATCCAATCATCATTAACCGAAGGTCTGTCAATCTGGTAAGCATCCTGGTAAAGTACTTCAGAAGCACCAGAACCACCATTCGCAGCATGGTCTATACCTTCATCCCAACGTATGTGATTGGTATATCCAAAACCTTCACCCCACATTTCCAATCTCCACTGGAATTTAATATGCTCAAAAAATTCATCCTCAGTAGAGAAAGCATCTGCACTCCAGGCGGAGTCTCTTGCTTCAGCTAAAGGACTTAAAGCCTCTTTGGCGCCATCAAGATCTCCCATCATCAATTTAGCTTCTGCTTCGATTAAATACATCTCTGCAGCTCGCATATAGATAACGTCATCAGGGTCTATAGTACCGGGGCTAGCCTGTTTCAACTTGAAATGCATATAAGGATGGGTATTATGCCCTGAAACAAGTCCGTAGGTATTTTTAATTTCAGCAATAGCTGCATCGAATTCCTCCTCTGTAGTGTAAAGTGGATTGGTGTTATTAGCCCATCCCCCGTTTCCATTGGCGGCTGAAGTATTTGAGTTTGGTGCATCCGGAAGGAAGACGTCTGCTCTATAGTCTGTTTCAGGAATAGCGTCCACCATTCGCCGGTCGGCTATCTTAGGATTATTTCTAATCTGGCTGCCGTTAAATGTATTACTGGCCAAATAAAAATAGGATCTAAAGAAAGTAGTTTCTGGTTCGATCACGTGACTTCCCCAGATCACCTCTGAAAGGTTGTTGGTGTTAAATCCAGATTTCCAGTCTTCTTCGCCCAATAACGGATAACCCTCTCTTGCTTTAACCGCCGCTTCGGCTGCAGTATCCCAGTCTCCCATTGATAATGCCATTCTGGCTTTTAAACCATAAGCTACGTTAATGTTTAGCTGAGACTTAGCTTCAGGACCACCTCCAGACCTGGGTGCACCTTCTTCGAAGGCCGCAATTGCAGAATTCAGGTCCTCGGCAATCTGGTCGTAAACGGCCTGTACGCTAGATCTGGGCTCACTGGTAAAAGGAGATTCAGATGAGAATAATAATGGAACTCCGGGGTCTGATGCCGGGTTGCCAATTAAATATCCTCTAGCAAAATGCTGAACCAATGAGAGGTACGCATAAGCTCTATAAGTATAAGCCTGTCCAAGAATGGTATTTAATTCGGGTGTTTCCGTAAACTCACCATTGGTGATACCATTGATTAACAAATTAGCATGCAGGATAATATTGTAACGATGATACCACAACAGTTCCACGGTAAGAGAAGTTGGTTGGGTATGCTCGTTCCATTGCATAGCAGATCGCCAGGAAAGGTTATTAGCATTAGCCGAATGGATTAGATCCCCTGTTAAATTATCCCCTAGGGGCACCCAGTAATGATTGTTCGCTCTTGCGGTATTACCACCCGGGAATACTGTTTGGGACTGTGAATATAAACCACGGTGAACCCCATTAAGTACAAGCTGCATATTTTCAACGCTCGCTAAGGCATCTGATGCAGAAATAGCATCAGTTGGCGTTCTTTCGAGAAATTCCTCGCTACAGGATGTGATCGATATCGCAAATAATATCAGAACACAATATTTTAAATTATTTATCATAGTTATATTTTTTATCAATTAGAAGGATAGATTTAGACCTAGTGAAACAATTCTTGGTGGAGAAAAATCATCTCCGGGAGGTGTTCCAGCAAGGTTATACTGTGGATCTAGCCCATCTCTTTCACTACTTAAATATAAGTTTTCTCCAATAACTGAAACTCTTAAATTATCAAGACCCAGTGCTTCTGTAGTATTCCTATTGAAGTTATAACCAATGTTTACGTTTTTCAAAGCCCAGAAAGATGCATCTGTAAGGAATCTGTCAGATTGTGTACGAACCAGGTTTGGGTTACCATTCTCTAAACGTGGTACATCTGTAACATCACCAGGTTCTCTCCAAGCCCTAAGGATGTCAGGATGCAGAGAGCTTCCGTAGCTTCCACTATGCATCAATCCCGAATAAGCATTATCCAAAACACTTCCTCCAATACCATAGGTGATCAGGAAATCAAAATTAAAGCCTTTATAGCTGAAACTATTCGCTACAGACCCTAAGAGGTCTGGTATGGACGAATCACCGGTATAAGCCTGCTGAGTTTCCTGCCAGTCGTTGGTAGTTTCGATATTACCATTTTCGTCTAGTACTGGTACGCTTTCTCCGTTTTCATCATCTTCATAAAGATAGAACAACTGGTCACCCGTTGCTGGATCTACACCTGCAGTTCTCAAAAGGAAGAAATCGAACCTTGAACGACCTTCAGCCCATCTTTTACTACCGTTAATGAAAGGATCTGGTAATGAAGTGATCTCATTCTTAAAGGTCGAAGCCTGTAAAGTTAAATTCCAGTCAAAATCATTTCTATCAAGTAGATAAGCTGTAAGGGACATTTCCCATCCTGAGTTATACATATCTCCAAGGTTTACAGGTACCTGGTTCAAACCATTACTAAGGGCAATCGGTAAATTATAAAGTAGGTCACTGGAATTCTTTTTGTAGTATTCCACAGAACCTTCCAGGAAATTGTCGAATAAAGCGAATTCAAGAGCAACGTCAAAATTCTCAATTGTTTCCCACTGTAGATTAGTATTACCTATGTCTGTAAAGAGAATTGCAGGATTTGCGGCATTGGATGTAATTGTGAATCTTGCTTGAGACAGGTAACTATCTAAAAGATCATCGTTACCAACCTCCCCATAAGAACCTCTAAGTTTTAATCGGTCAATAAAGGATACATTATCCATGAATTGCTCCTGATCGATTCTCCAGGAAGCTCCAACGGAATAAAAAGTTCCCCATCTATTGTCCATATTAAAAACGGAAGAACCATCACGTCTAACAGAGCCGCTAAGGTAATATTTATCATTAAAGTTATAGTTGGTTCTTAAGAAGTAACCCTCAATAGCCTTATCGAAAGTAGCGCCGTCAAGGTCTACGATATTCGAGAAGTTCGCGAATTCATATATACCATTGGCAGCCTGAATGGTGGCTAAACCTTCTATATTTGAAAAGGTCCTTTCGAAGCTTTCGTGACCAGCTGTGATATCCAGATTGTGATCTCCGAAACTTTTCACATAAGTAAGGATCTGGTTAAAGTTTTCAACCTCACGTCTTGCACGCTCCTCGCTTAAACGACCAACAGGTTGCGCATCACCTATTACCGCGTTCTCATATTCTCTTTCCCAGAGTTCGTTGATATCGCGTCCATAATTTAATCTTAGACTCAATCCATCTAAAAATTCATACTCTCCAAACAATCTGAGTCCGTAGGTATTGTCCTTATCCCTTTCGTTGTTAAGAACAAGTTCTTGGATTGCGTGACGCCCCTGATTTACAGGTCTGGAACCAATATTATATTCAGGATATCCTTCCCCGTTATCGTATATAGGATTTCCGGCGTTATCTGTCACAATATTTCCTTCTAGGTCGTTAACAAATACAGGATATACTGAACCAATTCCCAGAGCGAAACCGAAAGGGTTTACAATACTTCCGGTACCAGCTGAACTCGGACCTCTAGCTTCGGAGATTGCGATATAGGCATTACCTCCTACTTTAAATTTATCATTAACATCAAATTCTGCATTTAATCTTGCTGTCAAACGATCGAATCCAGAAGTGATCACATAACTTTCTTCATCCAGGTAAGAGGCTGAGAAATAAACAGTATGATCCTCTCCACCCGCAGAAACATTCATGTTGTAATTAGAACGAATTCCTGTCTGGGTTAATTCTTCGAACCAGTCAAGGCTTTTATAAATAACCTGGGCATCAGGATTCAATTGACCATCAACACCTACTATCTGGTCGTTAGGAACGTTAAACGGATTGTATCCTAACTGGCTGTAAATATTATCACTCGCAAATTGAGGATCTCCACCACCAGCACTTGAGTTCTTAAGGGCTTCCCACATTACTTCGTAGTATTCACCTGGAGAAACCTGGTCATAAAATTGTACCCCATTGGTTACCAGACCTGTTTGAGTAGATACACTGATCCTGGTATCACCAGCTGTTCCACTTTTGGTGGTAATTATTACAACCCCATTTGCAGCTCTGGACCCATAAAGAGAGGTAGAAGCGGCATCTTTTAGAACCGTGAAGGATTTGATGTCTTCCTGGTTAATGGCGTTAAGATTTCCTTCGAACTGAACCCCATCTACGATATACAATGGGTCTGTATCTCCATTTAGAGTTCCAACCCCCCGTATTACGATACCCGGTGATTCACCTGGCCCAGATGGAGAAGTAAACTGAACTCCGGTTGCCTTACCTTCAATTGCGGCAATAGCGGAAGTTACGTTCCTTGTCTCCAGTTCAG
This sequence comes from uncultured Christiangramia sp., assembly GCA_964456105.1. GTDB lineage: Bacteria > Bacteroidota > Bacteroidia > Flavobacteriales > Flavobacteriaceae > Christiangramia. Next base: position 13,359 of record CAYWAB010000004.1, read on the forward strand.
CAGAACCGATAACACTGGCAGAACCTGTAAATGCTTCCTTTGTTGAAGTACCATAAGCTACTACAACTACTTCATCTAATACTGCATTATCTGGCTGCATGGTCACATCGATTCTATTAATAGAACCTACTGTGTATTCTGCTTGTTCAAGTCCAATGAAGGAGAAAACAAGAACATCTCCTTGTTCTGCACGTATCGAATAATTACCATCAAAGTCGGTTTGAGTGCCGGTTGCAGTCCCTTTGATCAGTACATTTACCCCGGGAAGAGGTAAACCATCGGCGTCAGTTACCGTTCCGGTGACTGTCTTTTCCTGCGCTAAACCAACTTCGGTTATTAACGCAATTAATAAGATTAAAAGTAATCGTAATTTTTGTTTCATCTGTTTGAAGTTTGAGTTAACCAATTATAAAAATTGCGATAAAATTGTTAAAAAGCAAGAATTATTATAAAGTTTATAATTCCAATTTGTTAATAAATTTATTTACAGAGTAATTATCCAATGTTTTTAAAAAGTGCTATAAAGTAAGTTTTCTCAGCGTTTAATTGCGATAAAGCAATGTGAATCAACAGGAAATAAACTTTTACATTTTCTCAAAAATTTGTGTTAAGAACCTGATTCTGGTTGATAAATGTTATTTGAATAACAGATTTAATTTGTTAATTTTTTTTAGGATTAGTTAATCTGTAGGTATAAAGCAATTATTCGGTATCTCGTATTGGAAATCTAAAAAAGTATAAAAGGGAAGATTCAATTTCAATATTAGTAGATTTTCTGGGAAAACTGGTTTATTGAAATTATACCGGAATTATTAACCAATAAATATTAAGATGACCATTAGGAAAGAAAATTTCGCAAGATTCGGATTTGTTGCGAAAGGTGCAGTTTATTTATTGACAGGAATTCTTACAGCTCTTGCAGCATTAGATAGCGGTGGAGAAAAAACAGGCGGAAAAGGCGCCTTAAAATACCTGGCCGAACAGTCTTACGGGCAAATTCTCCTATTAGCAGTGGGTTCTGGTTTACTTGGTTATGTTTTCTGGAGGTTTTACCAATCTTTTGCCAATCCCAAAGGTCTAGAGAAAGATTTCAAAGGAACCGCTAAAAGGATCGCTTTTTTTATAAGCGGACTCATTTATAGCGTTTTGGCCTATTACGCTTTCAAACTTGTTTTCGATTCAGGACAAGGTGACAATGCTACAGGATCTTTAATACAAGGCACCAAAGGTGTAATCGTCATGCTTGCTTTTGGATTAGGAATGGCCATAAAAGCGTTATATGATCTTTACAGGGCTTATTCTGGAAAATTCAGGAAAGAAGTTAAGGAGACAGGAATGAACCAGAAAGAACAAGAGGCATTAATTAACGCAGGGAAGTTTGGTCATACCGCCAGAGGGCTTGTTTTTGGTCTAATGGCATTTTTGACACTAAGATCAGGACTTTCTTCAGGAAACGATTTAGGAACCCAGGCGGATGCGTTCAGTTATATTCAAAATGAATTTGGTTCTTTCGCTCTGAGTATTGTTGCTACAGGACTTGTTGGTTATGGTGTCTATATGCTGATAAAGGCTAAATATCCTTCCATATCTGTTTCAGACCCAAAGTGATCAATCCATAGAAAGTTCTTTGGATTGACCCTGACTTTAAATTATCCTTATTCTTTTTATTTTCCTAAATGCTTCAGCATTTTCATGTGGTCAAAAATGGCACCGGCAAAAGTTGATTTTTCGTTATAAGGAATTCCATATTCCATGGCAGTACTTTTAACTATGGGAGAAATATCACGGTAATGAACGTGGCAGATATTTGGAAATAAATGATGCTCGATTTGATAGTTTAATCCTCCAATAAGCCAGGACATAACCTTGCTCCTCGGTGAAAAATTTGAGGTGGTAAGAAGTTGATGAACCAGCCAGTTATTTTCTATCTCTCCATTTTCGTTTGATTCTGGATATTCGATTCCTGGCATAATATGGGCCACCTGAAAAACACAACTGATCAATAAGCCGGTTACGATATGCATACTTAAAAAAGCCAAAATAATTAAGCCAAAAGAAAAGGGTAAGAATATAGCCGGTAAAATAAGAGCATATGAGTAATAAAGTAATTTCCAGAGAATAAGTTTAAAAAGGTGATTTTGATACTCCTTTTTCGTTTTAATCAATCCAATGTTCCTGTATCGTGTAAGTCGAACAAAATCCTTCATCGTGATCCAGGCAATAGTAGAAATACTATAGAAAAACCAAACGTATAAAAATTGGAACCTGTGAACCTTATACTTTTTTGCGTTTGGAGAGAATCGTAAAAAGAAAGGCATATTAATGTCATCATCCGCTTCCTGAATATTGGTATAAGTATGATGTAATACGTTATGCTGGAGTTTCCATACCGTTGCATTGGCACCAATAAGATTCATAGTATAGCCAAGGAACCTGTTTATTGTAGCTTTCTTAGAATATGAACCATGAATGGCATCATGCATTACTCCCATTCCAATACCTGCCATTCCCAGGCCACTTGTAATATATAAGAGAAAAAGCATCCACGTGGAATTAATTATTCCGAATGAAAGTATGATTAGTGGAATGAAAAAAAGAGACAGCATTAGGACAGTTTTCAGCTTCATACTTTTATTAGCATGAGTTGAAATTTCATTATCCTTAAAATACCTACGAACTTTTTTTTGTAATTCTCTGACGAAGGTCTTGTCCAGAGATCTTGAAAATTTGGGATGTTGCACTTGTAAAAAAATTGAAAAGGAAATAGGTAAACGATAAGACGGAAAGAAATCCTGATCAAATGAAGTACAAATCTACTTTTGGTTAATAAAAACTTTCAGTTCTATATTTTGAAAGTTATAAAATCTAATAATTAATATTCAAATACCATACCGTTTACTGCCTTTTGAATTGAAATAACAGCTTGGCAGGACCTTGATTCCTTTAATGGCTTTGAACATTCCAAAGATAAACTTTATTCCTAACCCAGAAATAAGATCCCAGATAATCACTTTTACCACCAATGATTTAGATCAAAAATTTTGTTGGAATTACTGACCATCGTCATAAGCCATAATTAGTTCTTGTATTAACTTTATCTAATTGCATTACAGACTAATCACCTTTTATGAAATCTAAATATTTTCCTCATGAAAGATTTATCCAAAGAACAATGTTTTGGTCTACTTCGAAATAATTACATAGGAAGGTTAGGATACATCATTAATAATGAACCGGAAATCGTTCCGGTAACATTTTATTTTGATGAAAAACAAGAAGCAATCATCAGTTATTCAGGTTTTGGTCAGAAGGTAAAGTCAATGAGAAAAAATTCCATGGTTTCTTTCCAGGTTGATGAAATTAAATCACTCAGGAAATGGCGATCTATCCTCCTCCATGGCACTTTTGAGGAATTGGACCAGATCGATGCTAAAAAGGCTTTACATATATTTTCTCAAGGCGTAAGGAACATCATTCAAAACAAGGAGAATGAGGACTTAAAATATCTTACCGACTTTTCAAGTAAGGCACAGAACACAAATGAATCCATAATCTACAGGATCAAAGTTGAACGGATAACCGGAAAAGAAAGGGACGATCAAATAGAATAGTTCTAGATTCCTGGTAATAGCCTAAAATTAAACCGACCTATGGAAACTGATCTAAATAAAGCATTTCATAGTTTAAGTGTCGATGAAGTAGCTTCACAATTAAAGACTTCGCCGGACAAAGGGCTATCAAAAAAAGAAGCTGAACAAAGACTGCAGACCTACGGGGAAAATTTACTGGAAAAGAAAAAAAGAAAAAGTATACTGGCAATTTATGTTAGTCAGTTTTTGGATCCTGTCATCTATATCCTTTCAGGGGCCATGATCCTGGCAATGATCTACCAGAAATGGCTTGAAAGCTTCGCTATTCTTTTCGTTATCCTTGTAACTACCATTATAGGGTTTATTATGGAACTCCAGGCCATAAGATCTGTTGAAGCCTTACAAAAGCTCGCACCCTCCCAGGCAAAGGTATTGAGAGAATCATCGGTACAAATCATTGAAGCTAAATTACTTGTTCCGGGTGACATCCTGATATTTGAAGCGGGGGATGTAATTTCTGCAGATGCAAGAATAATTAGTGTTAACCGGCTGGCTACAAAAGAGTCTGCCCTTACAGGAGAAAGTCATCAGGTAGAAAAGGAAATTTCAGAAATCGATGAGAAAACCTCCCTGGCAGACCAAAAAAATATGGTATTTAGTGGTACCGCAGTAAGTCGGGGGAATGGTTCGGCGATCGTTACCGCTACCGGGAACCATACAGCCATTGGAAGGATCTCTAAACTTTCGAGCGAAGCTGAAAAGAATCGAACTCCCCTTGAAAAAAAGTTAAGTAAACTCAGCACAAAATTGATCTGGTTAAGTCTTGGCCTGGCGATTCTCTCTTCGATCGCCGGTTATATCCAGGGAAAAGATCTCGTTCTAATGATCAAAACCGGGATCGCTCTGGCTGTTGCTGCCATACCGGAGGGGCTCCCGGTCGTAACGACCATTGCTCTGGCCAGGGGAATGTTGCGACTTGCCAAACAAAACGTGATCATTAAAAATCTGGAATCGGTTGAAACACTTGGGGAAGTCGGTATAATTTGTACTGACAAAACCGGTACTCTTACCGAGAACAAACAAAAAGTAGACAGACTTCTGATCCAAACCTCTGAAATTGCTATTCTAACCGCGGAAAACAAAGAATTTCAGATCCCTGAAGAACTACAGGAACGTTTGCTTCAAGTGGCTGCTTTGTGTAATAATGCCCGTTCTTCGGAGTACCACATTGCCGATCCTATCGAAGAAGCCCTGCTCGAATTCGTTGAACAGCAGGGAGCAAAACCGGAAAACTTAAGAGCCAAGTTCCCGAGACAAAAGGAAATCCCTTTTGAAACAGAAACCAAAAGAATGATAAGCATTAATAAGCTAAATGGTGAATACCTGATTTGTATAAAGGGTGCTTTGGAAACTGTTTTGGAACATTGTAATTCTGTTCTAACCGGGGAGGGAGTACAGGAATTAAAAGACAAGGAGAAATGGATAAAAGAGGCAGAGAATATGGCACTCGAAGGTTTGAGAAATCTCGTCTTTGCCTATCGAATAGATAACTCTACAAAAGAAGATATAAATAATGACCTTATACTTTTAGGTGTCATCGGATTCCAGGATCCTCCAAGGCGGGATGTTCCTGCAGCTGTGAAAACCTATAAAAACGCGGGAGTAAAAGTGGTTATGGTTACCGGGGATCATCCCGGGACAGCACAAAAAATAGGCGAAGATATAGGGATACTCGATAAAAATTCTTCTGAAGAAATGGTGATTTATGGACCTGATATAAAGGACTTTCAATCTTCCGGAGAAGAAGAAAAAAATAAACTTCTAAAAGCCGGGGTTTTTTCAAGGATGATACCCGAACAAAAACTTCAACTGGTAAATTTTTACCAGGATCAGAATATGGTGGTTGGTATGCTTGGTGATGGCGTTAATGATGCTCCGGCACTAAAAACCGCAGATATCGGGATTGCTATGGGTATTAGAGGTACGGAAGCCGCAAAGGAGGTGGCCGACGTGATCTTAATGGATGATAAATTTACTTCTATTGAACTTGCTATAAGCCAGGGTCGGAATATCTTCGAAAATATTCGTCATTTTGTGATCTTTCTTTTATCCTGTAATCTTGCTGAAATTATTTCGGTAGCGTTGGCCTCAATTACAAATTTACCCCTTCCACTCCTCCCCCTGCAAATACTATTTCTTAATCTTGTGACTGATGTGTTCCCGGCATTGGCTTTAGGAATGAGTGTAAGTAAAAAGCATATTATGAAAGAACCTCCCAGGCCTGCAAATGAGCCAATAATTACCAGAAAATTATGGAAGTCAATTGTGGTCTACAGTATTTCTATTATAATAACAACACTGGGAATTACCATTTATGCTCATTATTACAAGCACCTGGATCAATATGTGGTCAATAATATGGCATTTTACACCCTTATCCTTGCTCAACTATTAAATGTCTTTAATCTACCCGAACGAAATATCTCATTCTTAAATAATAAGGTGACAAGGAATATATGGGTATGGGGTGCTTTGGTATTATCTATCCTAATAATGGTAATAGCCTATTATATACCATTCCTAAATGAAATGCTTTCTATGGTGCCGCTAAGCTTTACTGAATTAAAAATAGTAGGATTGTTCGGTCTATCTTCCCTGTTGCTTACTCAGCTTATTAAACGTTTAGGTATAATGAGGATTTAAAGTGAGTTTCTAGTTGTTGAAGTATTCTCTGAATGTCAAAAGCCGGATATTTTCCGGCTTTTGTTTTTAGCATCAAATTAAATGGTCAGGAAATTTTTATTTCTTTTCTTTTTTTCATTTCTGCACCTTTTTCTTTTTTCAATTTCAAATGAAGGACACCGTTTTTAAAGTCGGCTTTAATGTCTTTAGAGACATCTACACTTTTTGGTAATTGAAACGTACGGCTGAAGTTCGAATAGCTGAATTCCTTACGAGTGAAATCATCTTCATCTTCGAAATCCTCTTCACTTTTTTCAGCTGAAATATGCAGCAGATCATCTTCGATGCTAAGATCAAAGTCTTCCTTTGAAAATCCCGGAACAGCGAATTCGATCTCAAAATCGTCTTCATGCTCCTTTACATTCATTGCCGGGATATCCCTTCTCATTTTAAAGAAGTCCTCGTCAAAAAAATTCTCAAGGCCCCAAAGCCTGTCCTCTCCCCCATTCATCCAGGGAAACCTTCTTTTTTTGGATTTAACTAATGTCATGACCTTTTAGTTTAAATTAATAATTAGGTTAACTACTAAATTTAGTCATCATTAAGAGGAAATAATATGACAATAGTCATTTTTCTGATTAATAATCAGGGAACTAAAACAAATTTTTGATACAGATCTGGAATTACCACATTCCAGTTGTAATTGGTTTCAATTTCTCTCTTCAGGGCCGAACTTACTTCCTTTTCGCCATGTATAAGAAAAACCTTTTCGGGGATGTTTTTAATTTTACCAGCCCATTCTAATAATTCTGACCTATCTGCATGAGCAGATAGACTTTCGAGCCTGTGTACCTGTGCGTTCACCCGGTAATATTCTCCCCATATCTTGATTTCCTTTTCACCATCTTCTATCTTACGGCCGCGTGTACCTTCAGCCTGATACCCGGTTAGGATGAGCCTGGTGGCTGGATCTTCGATAAACCTGGTAAGGTAAGTTAGCATTCTACCTCCGCTTAACATACCGCTTCCAGCGAGTACTATTCTTGGTCTTCGTTCGTCTATGATCTCCCATGTTCGCTTATAGGAAGTAACCAGTTCAAAATGATCTTTTATTGCTAAAAACTCTGCCGGTTCTACTTTATGGAATTCATGAAATTTACCAAAGAGCCTTGTAACATCTACTCCCATTGGACTATCAATATATATGGGAATATTCGGGATCATGTTTTTGCGAAACATTCTCCATAAGAGATAACTAAGCAACTGAAGTCTTTCCACTGCAAAGCAGGCAATGAGCATGATACCATTTTCCTCGATCGTTTTACGAATTAGTCCTGATAAAATATTTTCAATGTTTTCCTCTTTATGCAGTCTATCTCCATAGGTACTTTCAAGAAACAGAAAATCGGCCCATTCAGGTTTTTGAGGTGCCTCTAAAAGAAGATCCTTATTACGCCCTAGATCACCTGAAAAAAGTAAGATCTTACCGTCTACATCAAGCTCTATAAAACCTGCACCCAGGATGTGACCGCATAAGCGATGACGAAAACGGGTCCTTTCATCCAGCCGATTCCATTCCCCGCTCTCAAAGATTTTAAAGGATTCAATTATTTCATTGGCATCGTCCAGGGTATAAAGTGGCAAGGCTGGTTGATGTTTTGAATAATTCTCCTTGTTCGCCTTTTCAGCTTCCTCTTCCTGGATTCTTGCAGTGTCTTCCAGAATAATCTGTGTGATCTCCAGTGTAGGTGCATTACCTAGAACGATCCCTTTAAATCCCTGAGACTTTAGTTTAGGCAGATAACCGGTATGATCCAGGTGCCCGTGGGTAAGTATCACATAATCTATCGATGAAACGTCAACAGGAAGATCTTCCCAGTTTTTAAGCCTTAGTTCCTTTAAACCCTGGAAAAAACCACAATCTATAAGAATATTTAAAGTATCGGTTTCCACCAGGTATTTGGATCCGGTAACTGTTCCTGCTGCTCCTAAGAAATTAACTTCAAGCTTTTTCATGACCGTCTGTTTTACAGATACTTCTGAATTCTTTTAAGATCCTTTTCTTGCGTTCTTCAGAAATACCAAGATGTTCCAACCAGTGTTCCTGTTCCATGAGCTGACTTGCCAGGATAATATCCCTATCCAAAAGAAAATGTTTTTCTTCCTGGGTTAACAGGGTACTAATGGTTACAGGATATAACTTAAAGGTATCGATACGATTTTTTAGGCTGTCTTTTTCAGGGTAATTCCAACTTAAAAGATACAGGCCCATGCAACGTCCATACTTTAATGCATCATCTGTAAATCGCGTATTGGTGACCACCCAGCCTTTTATTTCTTCATCAGTGCCCCTATTCTTTTCATTGATATCCTTAAACCTTGAATGAATATAAAGAGGGACCTTTACATCGCAATTCCTTCCTTCCTCACTATGAAATTTGCATTCCACCAAATGCCGGATATTATTCTTAATAGCTACCACATCCACTTCATGAGACACACATTTCCCCGGAAGAACTTCTCCAATTTTAACCTTGTATCCCTCCCTTTTAAAAAGTTCTCCGACAAATTTTTCAAAAGGAAATCCGGAGGGACCAAACTGATAGATCGCATTTTTAAGACTGTATTTGGGAGCAAAAGATTCTCCATGTCTTTTTAAAAGGGCAAAGGCACGGTTGTATATCTCCTTGGTTGTGATGCCTGGAAATAACTCACCGGTGATCTGTTTAATAATAGCCGAAACCGTTTTATTGTCGGCCCCACTTTTTTTAAGGGACCTCCTAAGCTTGGCTGAGGAAAATTCAACCTTCTCTCCATTGGATTTTACTATAGTATGCTTCATTTTGTGGTAAAAATTTAGCTCCTATAAATTTAAGTATTAGAAAATCCATTATTTATGACAAGAGACAGTATTTTGAATCTTTTTGAAATCTATTCTTTAGATATAGCATGCAGTAAAATGAACGGCTTATTATCTCTTGGAGTATTTTTAATCTGAAAGAGATAGTATTTGAATCTTGTAACAGCTTATTTCCTCTTATCCAGAAAAAGGATTGATGATTTTTCTTTAAGATCCTATCCTTTCAATTTATTTTATAGATAAAAGGCACATTATATCTATTATTTACAATAATATTTATTAAATTGGTAAGAATAATCTTATCTTTTTGAATATGTTGATCGCAAGAAACAGTTATAGAATAGACCTCCTTAAAGATGGTACTTCCCGTCTGGAGATTATCGCCAACTCTTCTCTTCACTATGTAAACATGCTTTCTAACAGCAGATTGATAAGAATTGATGAAAGAGATAGAGTATTTCTTACAGATCGCGGTAAGATCGCCAGTAAATTTGGACTTAAAAAATATCTAGAACTGGAAAAACTAGAGGAAAAAGCCCTTGATTATGATAGGGAAAAGACTAAAATTCATAGTATAATCATTATTCTAAGTCTTTTCTTTAGTATCCTGCTCATAGGATTGCTTAATATTTACTTTTTCACCATTTTATAAACTTCCATATTTCATTTTAACGGTCTTTAACTGTTACACTAATCTTTTGTTAATCATTTGATACGATGCTCTTTATCTGTTATATTAAGTAGTAGAATTAACCAATAAAAAAAATATTATGAGTGTAATTAAAGTTATTGAAGTGTTAGCCACTTCCGAAAAAAGTTTTGACGATGCAGCAAGAAATGCAGTTAAGGAAGCATCCAAAACGGTAAAGAATATTCAGTCTGTTTATGTAAAAGATATGAACGCCAAAGTAGAGAACAATGAAATAAAATCCTACGGCGTGAATGCGAAGATATCTTTTAAGATAGATTAATTTAAAACGAATAATAATTTATAAAGGGATGGTGTAAAAATACCATCCCTTTTTTTTGATTCTAAAATTCTACGACGGATCGTATAAACGCACGGCTTTGGTCAACAGGTTTTGCCTGACCTTGGTATTATTAATCCTTTCATAAGCTGCTTTAGTTTTATAGACCACTACTACATCTATTTCGGGAAAAACTGCAATAGCCTGTCCCATTGCGCCTAATGCGGTGTATGCATTATTAAACCTGTAATCGTTCATATCCTCAAAAAGCCACCACATATATCCGTAGCCATAATTAACTCCTGAATCGATGAAAACAGGTACATTTTTATTGATCTCCTTATAGGAAGTACGCTGCTTCAGCATTTCTTCGACCCAGTTTTCAGAGATTATTTGTTTATCCTTCCACTTTCCTTTGTTCAGCATTAACAATCCTATTCTTGCCATATCCCGTGTGGAAAACCACATTGGATAAGCCAGGTATTTGGAAATACTGCTATCTCCCTCTTTTTTCTGAAGGCTGCGGTCCCAATCCTGCATATTTAATGGAACTGCTAACTGGGCTTCAACTTCATCGTAAATATTCTTATTCGTTTCCTGTTCAAAAATGTAACCAGCCACATTAAAATCCCAGTTACTATATAACCAGTAATCTCCAGGTTTAACGCTTCCTCTATCCGGTGCGAATTGCTGCATTCCGCCTGGATATCCTTCAGGATGGTATACGCCGGAGCGTGCCGAAATAAGATCTTTGACGGTTGCTCCTTTCTCTATAGGCAATATACCCTCTACATCACCAATTCCCAGGTCTGCAATGGTATGATCCAATTGTATGGTTCCATTATCTACATATTTTCCATAAAGCATGGCCAGCACACTTTTTCTGCAGGAAGCGATATAACTGTTTTCCTTAAGGTCCCCATATCCAAAAATGAGCTTGCCATCCTGAATGATCATCAGGCCAGTTACATGACTGCTATCCACCACATACCGGTAGAAATCCTTCCCTTTTTCCGTATCCCACCCCATTTCTTCAGGCTTATCTGCGATCTCCCATTCCTTATCAGGGAAATTCTGCGCCGGCAACAATTCCGGGCTTAGAAACAGAAGGAATGTGAATAAAAATAAATGTCTCATCAAACTTTGTTTTAGATTATAGCGTCAGGGCTGAATGGCCTCATTTTTTAATGACTTGCCTTCAGCAAAATCCCTGATATTATTTAACGTGGTCGTAGTGATCTCTACCATAGCTTCTTTTGTGAAATAAGCCTGGTGGGAAGTGATGAGCACGTTAGGGAAACTATTAAGTCTCAAGATAAGGTCATCGTGAATGATACTTTCCGAAAGATCTTTAAAGAATAAATTCTCCTCCTGCTCATAAACATCTATTCCAAGGTACCCAACCTTCTGTGACGAAAGGCCCTCGATGATGTCTGCCGTATCAATAAGCGCTCCTCTACTGGTATTGATGATCATAATACCCTCCCTCATTAACTGAAGTGCCTCATGGTTTATCATGTGTTTTGTCTCTGGAATAAGCGGACAATGCAAGGAGATGATATCGGAATCCCTGAAAACACCTTCAAGCGTTTTATATTCAACTCCTGTTTCTTTCAATTCCTGAGACTCAAATTTATCATAGGCAACAATCCTGCAACCAAAACCCTGAATGATCCTGCAAAAGGTAGCTCCAATCTTTCCGGTGCCAATGACCCCTACTGTTTTTCCGTGAAGATTAAAACCTATAAGTCGGTTCAAAGAGAAGTTCCCTTCACGCACCCTGTTATAAGCCTTATGCGTTTTCCGGTTCAAGGTAAGGATCAGGGCAACTGCATGCTCTGCCACTGCTTCCGGAGAATAAGCAGGGACCCGAACCACCTTAATGTTTTTCTTGCTGGCAGCTTCCAGGTCTACATTGTTATATCCGGCACAGCGCAGTGCAATTAGTTTGATGCCATTTTCAGCAAGGATTTCGATAGTCTCCCTGTTAACCTTATCATTCACGAAAACGCAGGTTACATCGAATCCTGAAGTCAGGTTCGCGGTATCATTATTTAATTGGGTTTCAAAGAAGGTAAACTCAAAATCATGATCTTTTTGGTATAGCTCAAAATATTCCTGATCATAAGGTTTCGTACTGAATACTGCTACTTTCATAAATTCAGATCTTTAAGGACATATCAGTCCAAAGGCAATTCAATTTCCTCATCCCAGATATAATGATTGAACCATTGCCAGTTATGCCAGGTAGCCGCAAGGCGTTCTTTTGGTTTGGTAATTCCGTGGCCAAAGCCCTTATAAACGATAAGCTTCGCCTCTACTCCAACATCCTTCAATCCCTGAAGAAGTTCGTAGGCGTTGGCAATAGGAACTCTGCTATCAAACTCCCCATGCTGGATCAGGGTTGGAGTTCCGGCATTATTGATATTGGTCATTGGAGATGTTTTCTCATAGATCTCTTTATCAGACCAAGGAGTAGCCTTAAGATATTGCCGCGTAAAAGGATGAATGTCTGTATTCACATAATAGGTCATCCAGTTCGATATCCCGGCTCCAACCGATACCGCCTGGAACTTATCTGAATTGGTAGTTAGAAAGGCTGAAATATAACCTCCCTGGCTCCATCCCATACAGCCTACTTTATTCGCATCTATCATTCCTTTGTCTTCAAGATACTCAACTCCCGAGAGAACATCCCATGCATCACCAACCCCAAGATTCCTTACATTTAGTGAACGAAATTCTTCTCCGTAACCTGCTGAACCTCTGTAATTGGGCTGAAGAACCAACGCTCCCTTATTAAGCCATTGCACTACAGGATATACATAAGAGGGAGTAGGATTTGGTACAGAGATGCCTGTTGGACCTCCATGGATCACAACGAATAAAGGATATTTATTTCCAGGATCATAATCCATAGGTTTGTGTAGGATTCCCTCAATCACCTGCCCATCTTTGCTTTGCCAGGAAATGACTTCACTATTGGACACTGCCCAATTATCGATTTGCTGCGTTGAGTTGGTGATCTTCTTAATCGTCTTCACGGGGTAATCTGCGATATATAGTTCCACCAGGCTATTTTTGTTCTCACCTGTAAAGGCAATTATTTTTGCATCCCTGGAAAACGAATAATCGCGTATCCTGTCCGGTGATAATTTTATGATCTTGACATTGCCGGTCTCCGGATCGATATGGATAAGATTCCTCTTTGTCTTTTCCCAGGCGGTAGCGAAAATACCTTTCGAATTCCATACCGGGTTATTAATTTGCTCATCGAAGTTCACGGCAAGTTCTAGATTGTTTGACCCAACGAGATCTATTCTGAAAAGTTTTCCATTTAGATAATAATTGGAAGTGGTATCGTTCTCACTGGTCCCATATAAAATGGATTTACCATCTGGGGACCAGTCGGCCAGGCCATCGTAGCTCTTATTTGCTATAATCTTCCTCAAAGTTTTCGAGTTTATCTCATAAATAGAAATATCCGCATCAAAAAATGAATTGATAAGCGGATCCGGTTGATGCTCAATGGCGATCCTGCTGCCATCAGGAGACCATTTAAAATTATTTATAGTAAAATCTGCATCCTCAAGAACAAGCTTAGGCGACATTTCGCTTTTATATATGGAATCCTTTAATTGTTCTGGCAATGGATTTCTGTGTAGATCAGATTCATTAAAAGGTACTTTCCAGAGCTGGTTCAAACGATAATCTTCGTCATCGATACTAAACTCTCCATACAGCTCCTTTTTCTTTTCAAGTTCATCTGGTTTGTCCTCTTGCCGCAAAAAAGCAATTTCATCTCCTTTTGGAGACCATTCGAAATTTATGATATCGGTATCAATATTGGTCAAAGCCAGTGCTTCGCCACCCGCTGTACGGATAACATGGATCTGGTTATGTTCCGCTCGTTTGGAGATAAACGCGATCCAGCTTCCATCAGGAGACCATTTAGGGTTCCTGCTTCCATTACCCGGGTTATTTGTGAGTTGAAATGGTTCTCCACCATCCTTCGATAGCCAGATTTCCCGTTCAAAACTATTTTCACTCCAGTTGGTGGATACTTTTTCAAAAGCTATATGTTTTCCATTGGGAGATATTACTGCGTTTCTTATTTCTTTGAGGGAAAGTATCTCTTCGAAAGAAGGTGATTGGAGATCCTGGCTAAACCCGGGTACTATAAAAAAGGAAATCAGGGAGATTAGAAGAAATCTTTTCATATAAGTTATTGATTAATTAAAATTGAATAAAGAACAAGTGAGCAGCGAGTTTCGATGACCAACTCCGGTATTAAATTTAATATTTTTCTCTGGAAATCCGGATCTTCGATCTAAGATTCGAAATGCTATTTCTTTTCAAGAAGGTAATCCATCACTGCTTTCCAGTTTTCAAATTTTCCAGTGCCAAAATGAATATGCTCTCCTTCAAATCTATCGGCTCCGTTCTTGGTACGATCATCTATAAGGAAATCTCCTTTATTCAAGTTTTTATGATGCGAAAGGATTAGCCTTTTATGGGCATGTTCCCCGAGATGTTTCTTAACCCACCTTAATTTATCAACCGGTGCGGTTTCGTTCTCCCATGGCGAGGTAGATAAAATATAAACATCAAAATGCTCTGTAAGTTTTTTATATGAATCTATAGCATCCTCCATAGGCTCCATCAAGCTAAAAATTCCAGGAACTTCATCCATCCTGCCCTCATAGTCATTTAATATTTCCTGTTCAAGCCTATCTATTCCGGATTGAAAATTTACAAGGACGTTGTCCATGTCTACATAAACGATTTTTTTCATAGCATCTGCTTAAAAATTTAAAATGTTGATTATCAATACCTAATATTTTGAAGGAGTTCTTTATTTACTGATCTTTAAAATCCTTATAGCTCCCTGGATAACAAGAATGAATACTATTGATCCTATGATCAGGTCTGGCTTACTTGAATCCAGCCAGTTTACAAGCAGCCCCGCAGTGATCACGCCTAAATTTATGATGATATCGTTCGATGTGAATATCATACTTGCCCTCATATGGGCTTCCTTTTTGCTTTTAGATTTTTGAAGCAGATATAAACAAACAGCATTCGCGATCAAAGCAAGGACAGATACTATGATCATAGTAGAGAAATCCGGTAATCGCTCCTCTCCAAAAAACCTTCGCAATACTTCTGCAAATCCTATAACTGCCAGCAGGATCTGGAAATAACCGGCTATTCCTGCAATCCTCTTCTTTTTTGTAACTGAACCTCCCACGGCCAGAAGGCTGATCCCATATACGAAGGAGTCTGCAAGCATATCTAAACTATCCGCTACCAACCCCATGGATCCAGAAATTAATCCGGTGATAATTTCAATAATGAAAAAGGCAAAATTTATCCATAGAACGATCCACAGCAGTTTTTTTTGATTGGAAGATTCTTCAAAATCAACCGGTTCGGTCTCATTGGCAGCTATTTTTCTGGTTCCAAGATTTAATTCTATAAGGGACCGTTCTATATCTTGGGGTTCTCCATAATGGAAAACAGTAAGTTTCCTTTCCGGAATATTAAAATCGAGCTTTTTTATATCGGGAAAATCATCCAGTTTCATCCGGATAAGATTCTCCTCGGAAGGACAATCCATTTTTGGGATCTTGAATACTGACTTTTTCACTAAATAAATTTACAATTTTATGCTTTAGTACAATCCTCCCGATATAATCCAGAATAACTCTTCGGAAAAATCTAAGCGGAAAAATCTGAAAGCAGCTTATAAAACGCTATTTTTTAATTTTCCCATATTTAATAAGGAATAAAGTATTTCTTTCCTTGAATTGGAAGAGTGATAAAAAGATCTTACTCAGTAGTTTTCTCCTGATCCAACTCACTGTTAATGATCTTTAGAAGCTCTCTCCACAGTTTTATTTAATTCTGCAAAATAGGACCTGTTCATTACTTTGGCTAAAGCACATTTCAGGTATTTCATGGTATTATTTTCCTTGAGCAGATTTCTTCCAATATTTCTGAATAATCTTATCATAACAGAACTATATTAGACTTCGGATGCCCCCGCCTTTATTGTTCAATGAACCGGGTATAATGAGCATAACGCTCAAAGATCTGTTCTACATAATTATAGGGCTCTGCACCTCTTACATATCCGTACTTCACAACAGGATCATTATAGTTCTTTGGATCGCTTAAGGCAAGGATCATTTCTTCAACGTTCTCATCCCAAACCTGGGAGTCCAGACCTTTTTTCTCTGCCAGATTCTGTGCATCTTTCACATGATACATCCCGCAATTGTAAGAAGCCATGGTAAATTTAGTTCGCTGGATGGTGTCTTCAATATTTTTAAAGTTCTCCCAGATCTGGTTCAGGTAAGTAATCCCACCTCTAATGCTCTGCTTTGGATCTGTAGGATCCTCTACGCCGAGTTCTTCAGCTGTTTTGGGCATTAATTGCATCAGGCCTTGTGCATCCACCCAAGAACTGTTATTGGGATCGAACCTGGATTCCTGGTAGATCAAAGAAGCCACAAGACGCCAGTCCCAGGCGATCTTGGACGCGTGTTCCTGTATAAGTTCGTCATACGGACTAATCTCTTCATTGTTCAAACTGTAAAAGTCACTTTTTATACGTCTTTTAAAATTCTTCTTGTTCTTGAAATACTTATTGTAGATCACGTTATAATCCAGTTCGGTTCTAAAATCCTGTAACCACGAATTGGTTGCTTTTAGCAATTCAGGAGAATTCTTACGAGTGGCCCATCCAATGCGCTGAGAAAAACTTACCGGAACATCAATATCGAGTATCGGATAATAGGAAGCCATGATACGTGCTATGTTCTTATCTGCGATGGTATATTTAATTTCTCCGCCGGCTACTTTCTTTATAATTTCATCTGTAGGCATTTGTCCCGGAAGCTTTTTGATATGGATCTTTCCTCCAAGTTCGTTGCTCAGGTTTTCGATACGATCCCTATAGGAGGAACCTGCTCTTAAGGAAACAGTATCTTCCAGAAGACCTATGGCATCCTGGACGAGTGCATTTTCAAGCTTTTTCCAGTGCATCCTTCTCCAATTATCGGGTTTCTTCTGTACCAGTACCTGTTTGGTGAGATAAAGATAGTCTGTGAAAGAGACCGAGGTTTTTCGGTCTCCGGTGATCGCGAGGCCATGAGCAAGAATATCTCCTTCCCCACGATTAAGCTTGGAAAATAATTCATCTAGGTCCTTAACCAGGATCATTTCGAGTTCCAGGTCAAGATGATCTGCAAGACGTTTCAACAATTCATACTCATAGCCCATTGGTTGACCTTTGTAAAGGAAATAGCTTGTTGCGCTGTATACAGTAAGGGCCTTCAGCTTTCCATCTGCCTTAATGGCCTTAAGGTCTCTCTGTACCACATTGGACTCTTTTCTTATAATCTCTTCTTTATTTTTTTCTTCTTCGCAACTATATGAGAACAGGACAAGAAGTATAAGGTTTATCCCAATCAGGAAGGGTTTAACTCGCATAAGTAGATAGTAATTTCTTTCAATTCCCCTTAAAATACTAAGAATTTATGACTTTATGCCTATTGCATCATAAACACCTGGAATTCAAGGTTATTCCATCTCCGGTCTTTTTGAAAAAATATTTCCAACATAGGCACCTGCAATGGACATTGGTAAGGCCTGTAAAATGCTAATTATGATTTCGAATGGCCAAAGATTATGGGAAGTGCTGTCCCAAAACGAAACTTCATATAAAACCCTGAGCATGATAGAGATTGCTACCCCAAGACAGATCAAAAGCCCTGTTAACCAGGGTTTTTCTTTAAAAACCAGGAAAGAAACCAAAGCAGCTACAAAGGCCATAGTCCCCATAAGCAACCAGAGACCGTCATCCATGAGATTCATATCGGAATAAGGAGTTCTCCAATAGGCTATCCCACCAATCAGGATCCCAAAGAGAATTATCCAGATTTTGATTCTTGTTTTCATGATGATAATTATTAAGGAATGTCCGAAGCAACACTATATTAAAATTATGGTCTGCTAAAGTGAGACCGAGCCAGTGGTTTTATCTTACCAATTAATGACGAAAGTCTATGGAATCGGAAACCCCGCTTAATTAAAAATGGTTTAGCCTTAAAACCATCTTTTCCAACAATTTAGGGATTTTTCAATTTACGTAAAATTCAAATAATCTACACCTGACTTCAGTTAGCAATTTTATTATTAGATAACTTCCTTTTAAACCTTACCTTTCTGATTCCATGATCGGTATCCCATTGTTTAACCTCATTAAAACCGAGCTTTTTGTACAAGTCCTTTGCAGGATCATTATCAACTCCGGTTTCGACCATGAACTCCTTATGATCATAATTTTTAAATGCGAATTCTACCAGTTTTTGCCCTATCCCTTTTCGGAAGAACCTGGGATGCACGACCAGGCTTTGAATATGAATAAATTCCTGATGTTCCCTGATTTCCATGACACCGGCAAGCTCCTCCCCTTCTGTAAACCCAAAAAATGCAGTATCGGTAGCAATGTATTTTTCAAGTGGCCTTTTCAAGGGTGGAAAATCGGCAGCCTTTAAAAGTTCTGCTTCGATCTAATAGGAGGCCTGAAAAACTGAACGTATCTTTTTAGCCGTTTCCACATTAACATTCTGAAGCTTCCTTATCATATATTCCGGATAATTTGTTGAACCGAATCCATTAAAAAAAACGTTTGGATATTACAAAACAGAAAGTTAATCCTTTTCTAAAAAATTGGATCATTTAGTATTTAGCAAAAACTATACTGTCTGTTCGGTTTACAATCATGCGTCACTAAATTAAAAACATTGATCGCCGGTTAGTCAGATCAAATTAGTACATTTAAATAACACATCTTCCAACAGTTAAATACAAAACGCTACAAATGAAAATCCTAACCGTCTTTTTTCTATTCTTATTCTCTATTTCGCTTAACGCCCAGGAACAGGTCTACGAATTCAGGACTTACGAGTTAGAGGTTTTCAGGCCTGCAGAAGTATTACATAATTATTTTGCCCAAGCACTAATCCCGGCTCTTAACAGGCAGGGGATAGAAAACATCGGGGTTTTTGAGGAATCCGGTGAAAGTTTACCTGCAAAGATATACTTGTTGATCCCTTATACGAATATCCAGGCCTTTATGGATAGTAAAGATCTGCTAGACCAGGATAAACTTTATCTGCAAGCCGCCGGCTCTTACTTTGATGCCTCGCAGGAAGTTATTCCCTACCAGGATTATACCTCAAATTTGATTCGTTCCGCCGAAGGTTTTCCAAAACTCATCAAACCTTCGGAAGAGTCTGATCTTTTTGAACTAAGGATCTATGGAAGCCATAATGAAGATGCGCTTCGCAGAAAAATTCAAATGTTCAATGACAGTGAATTCGGGATCTTTGAATACGTAGGATTACCTGTGGTATTCTTTGGAGCAAATATAGCAGGGAGCAATATGCCCTGCCTCACTTACTTGTTAGCTTTTAAGGATAAACAGGCTCATGAAGAAGCCTGGTCCAAATTTGGTCCTCATCCGGAATGGCAGCGAATCACCCAAATGGAAGAATATGCCGATGCAATGAATGATATTCGAAGGGTCTTCTTAAAAAGGATCCCCTATTCGCAGCTTTAAATGAGTACCAATTTAATTAGATGTCTATAACAACAAAAGAGGTGCAATAAACCCTATCCTGAATTCATTTTTATTATAACTGGCCTCTCCATACTCTTCTTCTGCAAAAGTTGAATAATCATAATAACGGCCAATATATGCGAGATAGAACTTGATATCCAGGTCCTCGAACGGACTGTAATATAGCGTCGGGATCATTCCATAGCTTGTCCTGATATGATCATTACTGGTTTTTACATTGTCATATGCGCTACTGGTCATCAAAGTTAGCAGGCCCTGGAATTTAGGATTAAACCGGTATTCTGCTCTTAACCAGTTTTCGACATAACTAACATCCTCTGCAATAGTATCATCGTTAAGTATAGTGGTCATGATCCCTTTGGTGTCTACCTGTTCATAACTGTAATGAAAATCATACATAAGGGTTAGGTTCCTGTCCTGGTATTTATGGCCCAAAGTAAAAAAGGTGGTTCCACGGTTTTTAACTTCATTGGAATGGCTAATACTGTAAATGGTTTGGAACTTTCCATCAAAAAAGCTTCCCCGCCAATTCCCGACAAATGCAACAGGCCAGTCTGGCTCCTGAATGTTTTCGGCAACCACATCTCCGTAAAGATCATCATAATGCATGGTACGCGAATTCAAAATCTGTAATCCGAACTTATGGTCCTCTGCAGCCTGGTAAGATATTCCTGCACCGGTGACGAAAGCAAGTGCATTACCATAGATATCATTATACTCAAGAATATCACGTGCACTAAACTCATATTCGTAACCTCCGTAAAAAGCATTCATTTTTCCCAGTACTAAATTCAGGGTCGGACTAACTTTAAGATCGATATAGGCCAGTTCGATATTGCTTCCAAGACGATCCAGGGTTTGGACATCACTGTTCTTATTAAAACGGTTCCTGAAATTGAAGCTTAGTCTTTCGTGTAATTGTCCGTTAATTCCAAGAGCGGTAAACCCGTTTTGAAACTGAAGTCCGTTATAATAATTATCACCGCCTCTAAATGTATAGGCCTGGAATTCCATACGCATATCGAAAGTGATATTGATATTTTTCAATAGTTCGATCTTATCTGCCGGGATCAAAGGCTTAGACGAGCTATCGTTCTCCTGGGATATCCCGAATATCGGCGCTAAAAAAAACAAGCTTAGTATCGCGATATATCTTAAAGTAGTAGGCTGATTTTCCATAGAATAATTAAAAGATTGATTATTTTATCTTTGTCAGGATTGTTTCAATACAAATAGCTCTTGCAGGGTTTGCAGGCTTGTAAAATAATAGCTGATACTCAGGTAAGTTACTTATTATTTTTAAAAGCCTGGAACTATATCTTTTTATCGCAGGTATTCACCTATAAACTTAATGACCGGAACCTATATTGAGAAATTTAAATTCAGGAACTCATCCATATAAACTCTGGTATTTTAAATAATCTATATATATTCTGATTTACAGGATCTTAAATAAGTTTATTTAATCTTTTACTAGATCCTTTTGAATGTCATAACATCTTCAGAAAAATCATTGGTTTGAGTATGCTGTCCATCCAATGAAAACAACTCCATTTTAATTTTTTCGTCATTCAGAAACTCGATAAGGCCAGTCATTTTTTCAGTGCTGTTATTCCAGGGGCTGACATATTCGAGCACAATTTCCATCCTGTTATTCTTTTCGTTGATCCTGAATTTTATGGGTTCTTTAGTTGGCAACTCCTTGTCGTCAAAATACATTTTAAGGGTATTATCATCAAAAAATTCGTAGGCCACCACTTCCCCACCTGGAGTTTCAGATTCTGATATCCATTTGCCTTCCAGGTTGCCGGTTTGAGAAAAAGCTGTTATGGAAAGTAACATTAATGCCAAGGAGATTATATTTTTCATAGTACCTTTAATTAAATAAAGGATTGTTTATTAGATAGATATTTTAGACTGGTTTTTTATGGAAGTTAATTATTTTATTTAAATCTACTTCGCTAAAAATCTTCTACTTATCCTATTACATTTAGAAACCAGGTTTTGATTCAGTCCATAAAAAATATCAATAGACTAAGAGTTAAAGGGTTTAACTTTTAACTGGTAAATAATTAAAAACTGATATTATAAATCGTCCAAACCTGCATGCCAGGTATCCATACATATTTTCCAAGATCCATCCTCCTGTTCATTCCAGGCAGCGATATAAACTCCCCGATTGTAAATACTGTCTTTGGTCTCCCTATCAATAAAATACTCTTCATATTCACCAATAGTGATCACCTGATTTTCACTGATCACCAATTCTGGCTGGCTATAACTTTCAAGATACAGGGAATATGATTTTAAATATTCATTCCATTCCTCTTTAGGTTTCTCTTTACCTCTGGTTATTTTCCCGGAAGGAACGACCCTTACGAAATCATCCTCATAATATTTAAAATACTCATCTGTTCCCTGTGCGTAGATCTCATACATAGAGTTGAAAGTGGCAAGAACTTCACTTTTTATTTCCGTATCAGTTCTGGGTTCACTTTTATTTCCAGAGCAACCAATCACAAAAATTAGAATTATTAATGCTAAGGAAGCTTTTTTCATAGAAAATATTTTATTGGTTTAGATTGGAAGTTTCAAGCTTGGATTTCCTTAAATATAATCAAAAATCTAATGAATCCGCCGGTTCCAGCGTTTCTTCTTTAGGTATCATGGCAAATTAACACTGGATTTGCCTCGTCTTCGCCTACTGGATGTTTATTTCAGATACATCCAACATGAATTAAAAATCAGGTTATAATGAGTCCTTTTCAAAAGGAAAAATTCCCTAAATCTACTCGCTTTCGCCATGCGAGATGGTCCGTATGATCGGTATCGTTCTAACGGTTTCAGATAATTAATATCATCAATCGGCGGTTTTTTTCTAATCAATGGAATTTTTTAAGGATGTCCTCGAGCATGTCAATCTGTATCTGTTGAATGTTTAACAGTTCCTGTTGCTGATGAATTATAAGATGATCTACTTTTTCGTGAAGCATTCTAATTTCCAGTTCAGATTTCAAATTGATCATATAATCATTTTTGGATCGTTCCCTGTCCTTTCCCTCCTGCCGGTTCTGACTCATCATGATGATAGGGGCCTGGATTGCGGCAAGACAGGAGAGGATTAGGTTTAAAAGGATAAACGGATAGGGATCAAAAGTTGTTTTAGAAATGATAAGCGTATTCAAGAGCATCCAGATGATAATGAAGGCAGCAAAAATCATGATGAAACGCCAGCTTCCTCCAAAGGAAGCGACCTTATCAGCCAGTTTTTCTCCTGCCGATATTTTTTGATGCTCCTCCTGGGTATCTATTTTCAGGGAAAGGGACTCCTTGTTTTGTATGGTTTTCAGGACATTGTTTTCCAGGTAAGAAAGCTCCCCTACTTCAGAGTTCAAATAATTGGAGATGTATAACTGCCTGTACCTATTAAGTTCTGATAGTGCTAGGGAATCACTCCTTGTAAAATCTTCATGATCCTTTTGGATTAACCGGAAAATATTTTCCCGAATTGAATTTCCTGAGATCTTTTCAGAAACCGGGAACTTTCTATTGGAGATCTTACTGATAAAAGAATCCATATTCCAATGATTTATTTTATTGTAAAATGAGAATCCTTCAGCAATCCAGCCTAATGCTCAATCGAAAATAGTGTGTCAGTTGAATTTAAGGCCGTTTCTGAGGCATTCTTCAGGGCCATCAAATTCTCCAACATCCCTCTTTCCAGATCTTTCTGGAGTTTTTTCCTGAAGATGGCAGGCAAAAAACCTTGAAGGCTCTCTTCTACCTCGACCATAGTATTGGAATTCAACTTTTTAAAGGTCCAGTTATGAATGGCCTTTACGCCCGGGATGGTACCGGTCCAACCAAATTCCTCACAGTTCCTGACGGTATGAATGTTAGAGTTGAATACCAGATGATCTGCTTTCCACTGAAAGGATTTACCTTCTTCAATTCCACCGATGATCTGAACACTGCTGATATTTTTCTGCCATTTCGGCCAGTCCTTGAGTTCAGTCAGGGTTCTCCATACCTTCTGGACAGGAGCCTGGATCTCTATCTGACTTTGATACACAACTGGGGCGCGCTTGTTGACAAGTATGTTCATACCAAAAACACTTTAAAGGATCTTATCCTTGTTCCTGAGTATTAAAATTACATCAAATTTCGTTCTGATATAAAGAAATCTTTACTGCTCATTTTCACATGCAGGACGCCCCCTCATTCCGTAATTTTTATATTCCCGTTCAGTTCCAATATTTTTTCAATGAAGACTTCATTTGATTCCGGGCTAATGTAGATTTCGTCGTACTTGTCATATTTTAAAATAAGTCCTTTGCGTGACGTAGCCAGCTTGAAACCTGTCCACAAGGTTTTTCCCTTTACGATTTCGGTGATCCGTTCTAGCTCTATTCTCCCACTTATAGGTCCGCTTTTGTAAATAAGTCCCTTTTCTTTGGATAGTTCGTAATAGGTTCCGAAATATACCCAGAATAAGAGCCCGATAACGGCCAGTATCAAAATAAGGATCCAGTATTCATTCGTTTCCAGTTCTTCATTTATGATTCCAACGGCCATCAATCCTATTAGTAATGAATTGATCCCAAGAATGGTCAAACTGAATGCCAGATCTTTTTTACTTCTGAATTTCATTTTCTCTGATAACTACAGTTATTTAATTAAGGATTGCAATAATCGCAATACATGGGATCCTCAGCAGTTTTCTTATGAGGATACATTTCTTCTTTTGTGAACCTGCACTTTTTACAACTGTAAATATGGCTCAATGTAGAGTCGGTAGGTGATCCACATAAGCTACACTTTAATCCTTTTTTAGCTTCTGTAACCTCAAAACCCGGTGTATTACATCCAGGACAGGGAGAATTCACCTTATCTATTAATTTTCTAGTAGCCTTTTCTATCAAGCTCATCCGGGTTGGATTATACATAGCCCTCATATCTGTTTCTGCATAAACTGAATTAGATTTCTCCATGAGTTTATTAAAGCTTCTTTTCAGTATACCCAGGTTGGTTATTCCCTTGATCATTTGCGTAGTATCCTGCTTTGATCTACGAAGAATCAGACCATGAGTTGGAAATTTAACAGATTTGGCGAATTCTATCAGCTCTTCCTCGGTGTTCACCTCCTTAGCCTCAAAGTTAGTAGCTGTACTCAATTCTTTAGAGAGTATTTCCAGGTCGTTCTTTTTATCTATCAGTATGAGGAATTCTTCGTTTGCTCTGGCAAAAAACAGGGACGGGTGGGCACCAAAGGAACCTTCGCTTGCGACGCCCAGGTCACAATCGCTAACTTCCATGGCATAAAGACATTTTTTCCTAACCGTTGAGATAGGGTCCAGTTCCCTTTCAATTTCTCCTGAAAAAGTTCCAAAGATATCGGTATCGAGATCCTTATTAATAAAGCAACTGACTCCCAGATCCTTTTCCAGCAAAGGCGCGATTACTTTTTCCTTTTCATGTTTAGTTGCAATTACAAGCTTCCTGTTTTCAAATAATGAAATGCTCATAAAAAGAATAAAAATTATTTGGCAGCCCTTTCCAGCCTGTCGTTTATAGATTTTCCTAATCCAAGGTCGGGAAACCTTTGTGCGACTATCTTATCCAGATTTGAATGGTCGAGGGCATGAAGTGCGCTATATAAATTTGAAGCTGCCTCTTTGAGATCTCCAGATTGGGATAAAATTTCGACCTGCTTAATATTTGGAGCAGTGATGGCTTCTGAAAAACTTAGCAAACCAATGGAACTATCCTTATGATCCTGTATGAATTTTTCAACATCATCTACAAGATATGTTTTGGTTAAAGGGGAGTAATGCTTTGCCAGCATACCGGGTGCATTCGGGTCCTTTTCTTTCTTGTTCTTCACTTTTATTTTCCCCACCACATTTTCAATTTCTTCAATGGAGACAGCACCAAGCCTGTAAAGTATAGGTTCATTATTTTCAAACCCAATGATGGTAGATTCTAATCCGTTCTTACATTCACCGCCTTCAAGTACCATTGGGATGGAATCTTTAAAATAGTTCTCTACATGTATTGCCTTTGTCGGACTAATGCGATTAAAAGGATTCGCACTGGGTGCAGCTATGGGAAAGGATAATTCCTTAAGCAACTTCAAAGTCACCGGATGATTAGGAATTCGTACCGCAACAGTATCTTTACCGGCAGTAATTATATCTGGGATTACAGATTTCTTCTTTAATACCAGGGTAAGTGAACCTGGCCAGAAAGCTTCGGCCAGTTGCTGTGCTTTAGGAGGAAAATCATTGGCTATTCCTTCTAACTGTTCCATGGAATGCAGGTGTACGATCAGGGGATTGAACAATGGTCTTTGCTTTATTTCAAATATTTTTCGAATAGCCCTATCACTGTAAATGTTCCCTGCCAATCCGTAAACGGTTTCTGTAGGTATGGCTACCACATCTTCGTTGTTCAGGATGTTGACCGCCTTATTTATATCATTTGAAATTATACTCATGGTTTTAGTTAGGGATTTGTGAAGGCAATAGGCATTCCGAAGTTATCTTCATCAAAAACACCATTATCGTACACCAAATTTCCGTTCACGAAAGTTTGTTGTACCGCCGTCTGGAAAGTCGTTCCTTCCAGTGGTGACCAATTACACTTGTACAAAAGAGAATCTTTAGTGACCGTCCATTGTCTGTTAAGATCCACCAGGGTCAGATCTGCAAAATAACCTTCTCGAATAAAGCCTCTGTTGGTCATCCTGTATAAAATTGCCGGATTGTGACACATTTTCTCTACAATCTTTTCCAGGGAGATCAAACCTTGTTTATAGAATTCCAACATACAGTTAAGTGTATGCTGCACCATTGGTGCTCCAGACATGGATTTAAAATAGGGCTGTTCCTTTTCTTCCAGAGTATGCGGGGCATGATCGGTGGTTATAAGATCTATCCTGTCATCAAGTAATGCCTGAAATAAACCTTGCCTGTCCTTTTCTGTTTTTATGGCCGGATTCCACTTGATGAGCATTCCAAGCCGATCATAATCCTTCTCTGAAAACCATAAATGATGTACGGATACCTCTGTGGTTATTTTTTTCTCTCTTAAAGGCAAATCATTTCTAAAGAGAAAGGTTTCCGCTTCGGTGGTTAAATGCAGAATATGCAGCCGGGCATCATGTTTTTTCGCTAGTCCAATAGCACGTTTCGTCGCCTCGAAGCATCCTTCGGCACTTCGTATGGCCGGATGGAATTTTGCCGGAATATTTTCACCGTACTTTTCCCTGAAAGCCTGTTCGTTGGCCTCTACGATTTCTTCTTTCTCTGAATGTATAGCGATGATCGACCTGCAATTCGCGAACAGTTTCTCCATTTTTTCCGGACTGTCAGCCAATAGGTTTCCTTTTTTGGTGAAATAGAGCCCATCATCTGAAACCCCTATAACTTCGCTGGAATCGATCTTTATTACTTCTTCAATATTATCTCCGTTCACACCAAGAAAGAAAGCATAGTTTGCAAGGGATTTTTTAGACGCGATCTCATATTTATCCCTAAGACTTTCCATGCTAAGGATATTAGGAACCGTATTGGGCATGTCGATAAAAGAAGTCACTCCACCAGCTATGGCAGCCTTGCTTTCGGTATACAGATCACCTTTATGGGTAAGCCCGGGATCCCTGAAATGAACCTGCCCATCAATGATTCCTGGGAGCAGGTGTTTGCCCGTACCATCTATTACTTTGTAATTCGATTCGCTGGCAATTTTACCAATCCTACTAATTAGGCCATTGGATAAAAGTACATCTGCAACAAATGATTTTCCTTCATTTACAACTGTAGCATTCTTAATTAAAATGTTCCGGGGCATCATGTAATTATTGGCAATTTTTTTTCTTTTTGTCATTGATTAAACGACCTTAATCAAGCATTTTTTATGGTTTCTAAAATTACACTTTTTTGGGAATTCGCTTTTACTAAAAAAATGCTCACCTGGATCAGCTGGTGATTTCTTTCTAATGTAGTGCTACTATCAGGACTTGTTTTGAAAGACTTTTATTCTTTCCGGTTCAGGATCCAGTTAAGAATAGGGGCTTCCCCGTTCCTGTAATCCTCAAAGCTCAGTTTTATTTCTTTATCTACGTCCAGGTTCTTTGCATCCATTTATTAAGATCAATAGTATAAAAAGTGATCCTATTCTTTTAAGTGTTTTAATCTTGATTTATTTAAAGTGAATTTACCGGAAACCAAGAATTGTAGCAATACCTGTACAAAAGTATGTAAGAAGGATAGTATAAGTCCCCTTTAAATTGTTATATATAAACTTCCTATTGTTCTCCCATAGTGCCAGTGCTGGCTGATCATTTCGCCTATTGGATTAATTAGAACATTGTCAAAACTTGGATAAGGTTTAGTAAAAAAGATTTACACAGATCTCCGCGCATTTCCCTCAAGGTTTTTAATTCTCCGGGGATCAGCACTGTAATCCTACGAATATTTTGAAATCTGATTCAACTATCTTTTCTTGTTTATCTGAAATGATTCTTTATGCAAAATGTTTACTGATCCTGATAACTTTGAAGGCTTTTCCAATGTTCCGGATTCATCATTTTCCAGAAAACTTCATAGAAATCCTTCTTCTCCGTATCTTGATTTTTTATCATATCTGCGAACAGATTGGTGATCTTGGTCCTATCGTCGGAAGTGTTTGATAACAGGTCATTTCCCCTTTCATCAAATACCATAACAGATGCATATATGTGCTTCCATTCTTCAAGACCATTTGCCAGCACAGTATATTTTTCACCATTTGAGAACAGGTCTATGTTTTTCCACATTAAAATTGGAAACTTCCTGTTGGCCGGGAATATTGTTTCATCCCATTTTCCGAATTCATCATACATTACTTTTTGGGTATACATGGCTGAATGAACACATTGAAACCGGATCTCATTATAGGAAATAGTATCATTTTGAAATACGGTTTTATATTTTTCATTCTGAATTTCCGTAAAATCGTTTTTATAGATCCTCGGACATTTTTCTTCATTTTTTACTTTTTGAGAAGAACAGCTAAAAAGTATTAAAGAAAATAAAATGATTGTATAAAACTTCAT